>CALMOI010000025.1 GCA_937871735.1 uncultured Comamonadaceae bacterium | reverse complement strand
CCTATCAGGTGCGCCAACACGCTGCCCACGCCGCAGTACTGCAGCGCCATCCAGACCATGAAGCCGGGAATGGTGTAGCTGCTGCCCGCGAGGTTGAAGCTGAACGCGCCCGACAAGCTCCACAAAATGCCCACAAAGCTGGCCAGCGTGACCACCGAATTCAGCAGTCCCATGCACAGGCTGACCGACTGGGTGGTGAACAAATTCAGGTCTTCTTGGATGCGCTGGTCGGGGTTGTCCGGGGCTTGTCCGGCGCTGGCGGCGGTGAAGCGCGCCAGCTCTAGCCGGTAAAAAGCGTGATTGGCCAGCCAGCGGGCGGTGGTGTTGGCTGTCATCCAAGCGCGCCAGCGCATTTCCAGCAACTGCGTCAGGTAGAACTTGTAGACGGCAATCACGATGTAGCCCAGCGCCAAGTAGCCAAAGCGCCCCAGTTGCGTCCAAAACACGGGTTGGTTTTTGTCTTGCAGCGCGTCATAGAACAGGCGGTTCCAGTCGTTGATTTGCACCAGCATGTACACCGCGCCCAAGTTCAGCGCCACGATGGCGGCCAGCAAACCGCGCGCTTGCCATTTGTGCTCCGACCCAAAATACGGCCCGGCCAGCGCCCAGGCTTGGCGGACAAATTGTTTGAACTGCGTCGTTGTCTGGATCAATCCCATGTCTGCGGCTCCGTGTGTAGAGGCCGCATGGTAGCGAGGAGGAGAGGCTCTGCGCCTTCAGAACCGCAGTGCCGCGTTCAGATGCAGCCGGTCGTCGCCCACGCGCGGCGCTCCGGGGCTGGTCGCCACGGGCAGACGGCTGCCCCAGATGATGCGGCCATAGTCCAGCGTCAGGCTCAGGCCCGCTGGGCTGGCCCAGCGCAAGCCCACGCCTGCGCTGGCGACGTGGTCGTTGTCCAAGCGGTTGGTGTGGTTGGGGTTGTTGTTGCCCAGCAAGCCCAGATCGACAAAGCCGATGGCGTTCAAGCCGGGGCTCAGTTCGGGGCTGCGCACTTCCAGGGTGCTGAGTAAACCGGTGTCGCCTTGCAGCGTGCGCTCGGCCATGCCGCGCACGCTGGTGCTGCCACCCAGGCCGAACTGCTCGCCGGGCAGCAGCGCGTCGGTGGTGTATTGGGCTTCGCCGCGCCAGGTCAGCAGCCATTTGGCGGGCAGCGGCGCTTGCAGGTTGGCGCTGGCCCGCAGGGCGTGCCAGTCGGTGGTTTTGATGGCGGGGTTGGTGCCGCCGTTGGTGTAGGCGGCCAAGTTGTTGCCGTGGCCGCCGTTCAGCGCCTGCGCCCAGCTCAGGCTGTAGCTCAGCGCCACGCTGTCGCCTTCAATCGTGCCGGTGTGGCCCAGGCTCAGCGAGCGCGTGCGGGTGTCGGGCGTGGTGGTGCCCGCGATGGGGTTGCCGCTGGCATCGCGCAGTTGTGCGCCGTTGAACAGCCGGTCGTTGAACATCAGCGACCACTCGCCCGTCCAGTTGCCTGCGGCGGGCATGAGCTGCGTGTAGCCGACTTGGGTGGTGCGCCCCGCGCCGGTGCTGCTGAACGCGCCAAAGTTGCCCACCACGTTCGATTGGCTCAGGCTGGCGCTGAGCGCGCCGCCCAGCTCGTACAGCGGCACGCGGTAAGACAAGCCCCATTGCTTCACGTCATCAGCGCGCTCGGCAGAGGTCGTCCAGACGGCGCTCAAAGCGTGGTCGCGGTTGAACAAGTTGCTGTGCGCCACTTGAAAGGTGACACGGTCTTTGCCGGTGGCGTCGCTGCCAGTGTTGTTCACATCCACGCCAAACAGCCACGGGCTGTGGTCTTCCACGGCGATGGCGGCATCGACGCTGTCGGGCGTTTTAGATTCGCTCAGGCCCACGCGCAATTGCTTGTGCGCGCTGGTGTTGGCCAGCCGGGTTTGCAGCGCCAGCCGCAGCAAGTTGGGCGACTGGCCGGGCACCAGTTCGGGCAAGCTGGCCAGCGCGTTGTCGCGGTCGATGTGTTGGTTGCCGCGCAGCTCAATCTGGCTCAGGTCAAAGCGCAGCACATCCAGCCGCAAGTCGCTGCCCAAGGTTTGGGGCGGCAGCGTCACTTTGTACAGGCTGTAGCCCTGTGCTTGCAGCGCGGCCTCCAGCGCGGCGGTGATGGCGGCCAGCGATTCCAGCGTGGCGGGCGTGCGCAAGTACGGGGCCATGACGGCGCTGGTGTCGGCGGCAGACAGCGGGTTGTTGCCGCGCACATCCAAGCTGTGAATCAGCGGCGGCTCGGCGCTCACCTGCGCCAGACCGGGCGACGCCACCGCCGCCAGTGCCAGCGCCAGCGCACTGACCCGAAAAGTAGGCGTGAAAGACATTACTTGCATTGCTGAGCCTCGCCAAAACCTGCGTTGTTCAGCAGGCCGCGCACGTTGAATTGCTGGGTAGACGGTAGCGGCACGCGGTCAAATTCGATGAAGCGCGGCAGCCGCTGGGCGCGGGCCAAGCTGCCATCGGGTCGGGCCACGCCGACCTCATCGCGCCCCAGTTGCAGCACGCCGCTGGCGGTGGTGACGGAGATGTGCCCCTCGCGCACGTTGATGAACAAGCCGTCTTCCGTGTCGCCCACCGGCGTAGTCGAGAAGGTGCCGGGCGGCGGGGTCACGCCATCGGGGCGCGGCGGCGGGTTGATGGCGCTTGGGCCCGTGATGCCGGTGGTGGCCCGCAAGCCCGCGTTGCTGATGAACACGCCTTGCCCCGATTGCAGCACCTGCGCCAGCGTTTGCCCGCCGGGCGTGACTTCAATGCTGCCCAGCCAGGTGTAGGCCTGGAAGCCCTGGCCTTCGCCCTCGGTTTCGTTGGCGCACGTGCCGGTGCAGACCAAATCCAGCCCCGTGCCGCGTATACCGACCGTGGCCGTGGCGGTGCTGAACGCCACGTTGCGCGTGTTGGCCTTGCCGATCAAGCCAGTGAGGGCGCGCAAACTGCCCCGCAGCAGCGACACCAAGAAGCGCCCGGCTTGCGGGTGCTCCGCGTCATAGGCAAATTGGTCGATGCGAAAGCGCGTGGTGGCGCCCAGTGTCAGGCGGCTGTCGTCGCGGAAGGCCAGCACGGCGTGCGCAGCCGGGCCGGTTTCTACCACTTCGCCCACAAAAATCGGTGCGCCGTTGCTCAGCTTGCGCTGCAAACCTGCGGGGTTGATGGCCAGCGCCTCGCCTTGCAGCAAGATCACGCGGGCGCTGACGGCGGCTTCCGTCGGACGTGCCTCGCCGCCTATGGCTTTGGATTCGGTGGCGCAGTCGCGTTGACACAAGCGCGCATCAAAGTCGGTGCCGCGTATGCCGACGGTGGCAGTGCTGGTCTGGATGCGCGCCGCATTGGGCGAGCTCTTAGAGATCAAGCCCGTGAGTGCCCGCAGCCCGCCTTTGATCAGGTTCAGGAGCATGGAGTTGTCTGCCGCGCCTTGGCTGTAGCGGAACTGCGTCATCACCATGTCGGTTTCGGGGCGCAGCGTCATGCGCGTGCCGTCTTTCAGCAGCAGCACCGCGACGGCGTTGGGCGCGGTGGTCAGCCGGTCACCTTCTTGCAGCGGCGTGCCTTTGCTCAAGATGCGCGGGGCTTGGCCCGGCGTTTGGGCAAAGCCCACGCCGCGCACGGATTCGATTTCGCCAACAGGCGCAGGCGCACCCAGGGCCGGGGCCACGGTTTGCGCGACGGACAGGGCCGGAGCGGCCAGCGCCGCCGTCAGCAAAGCGGCCAGCCACCACGGGCTGCGCGCCTCAGCGGACGACAAGGGTAGAGCGGTGTGGGGCATGAGCGCGGATCTCCACTAGCGGCGGCAGGTTTGGGACTCGTCCGCAAAGATGGGCGGACGATTGTTGCGTCGGGCAGTTTGGGGCTGGCTGGCGTCGGTGCTGGTTGCGTCTTCGTCAGCGGTGGCTGTGGTGCTTTTGGCGGGTGGGCCGCTGTTGCTGCTGGAGTCTGGGTCGATCAGCGTGCTGACGCTCACGTTGTTCAGCGCCAAGATTAGCGGCTGCAAGTCCAGCGCTTCGGTGATGGCGGGTGTCGGCTGCGGCGCTGGCGTCGGGGCGGGTGCTGGCGCAGGTGTTGGGCCTGGCGTTGGTGTGGGCGTAGGGGCCGGTGTCGGCGCTGGAGTTGGCGCAGGCGTCGGAGAAGGCGTGGGCCCTGGCGTCGGTGCCGGAGTGGGGCCAGGCGTAGGCGAAGGTGTTGGAGATGGCGTAGGCGATGGCGTGGGTGATGGCGTTGGTGACGGTGTCGGCGCGGGGGTGGGCTTTTTGCTCTGCATCACCGCAAAAGTGCCCGCAGTCACTGAGCCCAAGGGGTTGAGCACGACGTTGATTTCGGTGTCAAACGTCAGCAGGCCCACCACCGTCACCACGTCAAAGGTGTTGATGTCCAAGATGTCCGCTTCCAGCGAGCCCCCAGCAGCCACTTGCAAATTCGCGTTGATTTGCGCTTTGCTGTTGATGGTGCCCACCCCGCCCGGCACCAACACGCCCGTAGGGCTGAGTTGTATGGTTTGGCTGCCCGTTGGGAAGTTGATGGTGTTGAACTCGGTCACACCGGCCAGCTTCACCGTACTCCAGTCGGCGAAGTCCAGGCTGGTTTGCGCGGCCACATCGCCCAGCACGACGCTGGAGTTACCCGCGTTCGGGCCGGTCAAGCTGACAGTGGAGCCGCGCAGTCCTGTGTCTGCGGCTTGGGTCAGTTGCGCGTCGCTGGCCGACAGCTTCAGGCTCACCGGCATGGCCTGCGCAGCGGTTCCCGAGATGATGCCGCTGGTGCCGTCAACCACGCCGATCTCCAGCGCTGGCGCGTTGCTGGTCACGCTCAAACCTGCGCTTTGGTAGGCGCGGCCACTCAAGGTGCTGATGGTGTTGGCTTCGGGTAAGAGCACGCTGCCCGCGTCGGCGTTGAGCTGGCTGACCGCCAGCGTTGCGCCTGCGCTTTGGCCGATGCGGCTGCTGGCGCTTTGGATCAGGCTGAGGGCGGGCGTGGCGGTGGCAGCCAGCGCAATGGGGCTTTGCACCGTCAAGCCGCCGATGTTGGCGCTGCTGCCTATCACCAGCGTTTGCGCCTGAACGTGGTTGAGCATGGCTTGGGTCAGGTTCAGACTGTTGGTGTCATCGCGGCCGCCCAAGGTGATGGGGCGGGCGCTGTTGTCGGGGGCCAGCACCACGCGGGCTTTGGGGCCTGCGGCAATCGTGCCTTCCAAGCGCATGCGGTCGGCGGTCAGGCGCACGGTGCCGGTACCGCTGGTGGTGTTGCCCACGCGCGAGTTGGCATCCACCGCGATGGCACCGCCGCCGCTGGCCAGCAAGTCCAGCGCGCCGGGGCCGCTGTTGTCTACCGTGGCGTTGAGCAGGGCCACATCGCCCCGGCTGGCGGTCAAGGCCAGCCAGTCGCTGGCATGAATGGCGCTGTCTTGCACTTGCACGCCAGCCGCGCCTGTCGTGGTGCTGAAGGTGCTGCCCTGCATCACCACATGCTTGCCGCTGACCGACGACGGCGTGGCCGCGCCCAATTCGCCGCCGTCTACCGACACGCCGGGGCCGCTGGCGCTGCTGCCGATCACGATGACATCGCCGCTGGCTGCGTCAATCTGGGTGCCGTTGGTGATGTGTACTCCCGGCCCGTTCATCAAGCTCGGGTTGCCGCCACTCAGCTTGATGGTGCCGCCTTGGCTGCTGACGTTCACGCCGCTCAAGTTCAACTGGCCGCCCGCTTGGGCAGTGATGCCGCCGCCATCGGTCAGCAGCGGGCCCGCGTTGATGAACTGCCCCGCCCCCGTGGTGTGCAGGCTGATGCTGCCGCCGCCGCTGGTTTGCAAGCCGATGGGCTGGGGCACATCGCCCGCTACCACCAAGTCAATGCCGGTGATCGTGCCGGTGCCGGTGGTTCCCGTGGTCTCTAGCGCCAAGTTCAGGCCGGGTTGCAGGGCGATGGTGTTATTACTGAAGTTGCCCGCCACGCTGATGCTGTCGCTGGCTTGCAGCAGCACGTTCGCCTGCATTTTTTCCAGATCGCTTTCATAGACGGTGGCGTCGGCGGTGGTCGTGCTGGCGGCCAAGGTGCCGATGGCATCGCCCATGATCAGCAAGTTGGTCGGGTCGAGCAGCAGCGTGCCGGTGCGGCCTGCGGGGGCGCTCAAGTTGACTTGCCCGCTGCGAAAGCGCAGGTCTTGCTTGCCCGAGACTTCGGCACGCCCGCCGTTACCGCCCGCTGCGCCACCGCGTGCGCTGATGGCCCCGGCAAAGTCGGTGCGGCCATCGCTCCACACCACCACCGTGCCGCCATCGCCTTGCACGCTGGCATCGGCGTTGATGCGTGCGCCTGCGGCCACGCTGGTTTGCTGGGCATTGCTGAGGCGGCTGTCGTGGCCTTGCCAGCCGCCGCCGATCAGCGCTTCGCCGCCGCCTTGTGCGCCGCTCACGTCGATGCGCGCATTCGCGCCCACGTTCACTTGCGCGGCGGTGGCTTGGAACAGGCCGCCGAGTTGGTTCAGTCGCTGGGCGCGCACGCTGCCGTCTATGTCGGCGTGCTCTAGCGCTTTCAGCTCGACTTGGCCGCCCGCGTGGGTCACGGCTTGCACTGCAATCTCGCCGCTGTGGCGCAGTTGGCTGGCGAACATGCCGACGGCATTGCCCGTCAAGCGGCCCAAGTTCACCGCCTGATCGGTGGGCGCTTGCACCAGCAGCCGCAAGCCGTCCAAACCGCGCGAGACAATTTCAGCTTGCTGGCCCGCCGCCAAAATCACCGAGCCATCAGGCGCTTGCACCAAGGCTTGCGCGCCCACATTCACCTTCGGGGCCAGCAGCAGCACATCGCCGCTGCGGGCCACGATCTGGCCGTTGACCTCGATCACGCCCGTGGCCGCCTCGGTGGCTGAGCCCAAACTGAGCCGCCCGCTGCGGGCGTTGGCCTCGCTCAAACTCAGCGTACTGGCGGTGAAGGCGGCGGTGTCAACCACCGCGCCTGCGCCCACGGTGATGCCCGCCGGGTTGATCAAAATCACCCGTCCGTTCGACCCCAAAGTGCCGTAAATCGCGCTGGGGTTGGGTGCCACCACCCGGTTCACCGACGTGCTGAGCGCGTTTTGCTGCTGGATGTAAGTCGATGTGCCCGCAGGCACAGAAAAGCTCTGCCAGTTGACCACCGAGTTCAGCGTGCCCGCGCCGTTGGTGGTGGTGATCAGCGTTTGCTTGCCCTGGGTGCTGATCTGCATCGCCCCGACGATGGCTTGTCCGCCCACCGGCTGCGCCTGTGCGGTTTCGGGGCTGGCGCTCCAGCAAAACGCCAGCGCCAGCGACCATGCCAGCAGCCGAGGCTGCCAACGGCCTGACGGTGGGCAAGGCACAGCAGCACAAATGCCGGGCCACCAAAACGGCGCGGGTGCGCACGTTGGAAATACAGGATTCGACATGGATTCCTCCGTAGACCGATGCGGTCGCCTCCCGCACCATCTGGCTGCCGTAGTCTAGGCCGGTCTGGAAGATTTTCCCAGTGGGGAAAGCCGTGGATGAACCGCTCAATTGCCCAGTTTTGCCGCAGATGCGCTCGGATTGCTCACGCCGCTGCTGACGTGCCCGGCGGGCACATGGCGCGCCGCCGAGGTGACGTGGCCGGTTTGGTCGTCAAAGAAAAAGTCGGGCTCGAACTCGCGCAGGAATTCGCCCTTGGGCAGGCCGCCCAAAAACATGGCTTCATCGACTTCAATGTGCCAATCCATCAGCGTGCGGATGGCGCGCTCGTGCGCCGGGGCGCTGCGCGCCGTGACCAGCGCGGTGCGAATGCGCATGTGCGGCGTGCCCGCTTTTTGCAGCCGGTGCAGCGCCATCAGCAGCGGCTTGAACGGGCCGTCGGGCAGCGGCACGGCGGCTTTGTCGCGCTCGTGGCGCTGGAAGGCATCCAAGCCCTCGCTTTGGTAGACGCGCTCGGCCTCGTCGCTGAACAGCACCGCGTCGCCGTCAAAGGCAATGCGCACTTCATGCGGGTGCGCGCTGCCCGCCTGCGCCGATTCGGTCAGCACCCGCGCCGCCGGAAACCCCAGCGCCAGCGCTTGGCGCACATCCGCCTCATTGGCCGACAAAAACAAGTGCGCGCCCAGTGGCCGCAGGTAGCGGTAAGGGTCGCGCCCTTGGGTGAACACGCCGCGCTCCAACTGAATGTCATTGGCCTGCCCCGAGCGAAAAATGCGCATCCCGCTGACCGGGTCGTTGCGCGAGAGCATCACCACCTCAACCCGCTTGGCCTCGGGCGTGTTGAAGGCCAGCAGCTTTTTGATCAACGAAAACGCCACGCCAGGCTGAGCTGGCACATCCAGCCGATCGAGTTGCAGCTGCATGTAAGCCTGCGGATTGCCCGCGTCAAACAGCCGGTTCTCTTCTTCCAAATTGAACAGCGCGCGAGACGAAATGGCGACGACGAGTTTGTCGGTGAGGGGGGCGGTGGACATGGGCGACCTTGGGCGAGCGGAGGATGTCCGTGGTTGTACCTTATTTTTGCCGCTTTATTTTTTTTAATAGGCAGAGTTGATTGATTCAAAAATCTTCTCGGTTCGTTCGAATGCCCCATTGGGCCAATTGAGTGCTCGTCTAAAACGAAACCCCATCCATAGCCATAATGGAGAAAGGAATATAACCAATAATAGAAAAATTCCCGATATCAACATGCCACCTCCGGCGAGATTATCAATATCTATCGGTATTTTCGATTGCAAATGAAAGCAGCGATTGCCGTCAAGGGGCTGAGGGGATTTCATCACACGCTCTAAAAAGTGGGTGGGCCACAGAGCCCTCTGTCGATCACACCCCTGCTCTGACCGGGCGGCCCTTGCGCGTGACGCGATCAAACGTGAAGACATGCTCCTGCGGCGCTTCACGACAGCAGCCAAACAAGCGCCGACTTTCAAGCCCCATGCCGTAGCGCAGTTCGATCAGGCCTGCGCACACCGGGCACACCCCGCTGTAGCGCACCAGCCGGATGTAGCGGTGCTTCTCGTCCTTGGGCATCTCTAGCTGACAAGCGTCTTCAGTCAGGGCGGGCACCCAAAGCGGCGCGGGGATGATGCGATCTTCGATCAGCCACACCAGTGGACGTACCCAGTAGCGCTGAACCAAAAGGCCGAAGAACACCAGCAGCACCGTGCCGACAAAGTCCGCAGTTGTCAGTGGCCGCTGCATCAGACTGCTGACGAAGATCAACACGAGTATCAGAACCAGCACCAGCCCCGATCCCACAAACACACCAGCCCAAGCCAAACCTCGGAGGGACTTGGTCGGCGTATTGCCCTGATGCCCCAGAAACAGCCACCCCAAGACGCTCAGACGTACCTCGGGTGAGCGTGTGTACTCGTAGATCAGTTCGTCCTGTGGGGCCGCAGGCTCGACGGTCGGAGCTTCTGGAACCGCGCTGTCCGGTTCTGGCACCTTGGGCTCGGCGGTGTCTACGGGCGGGCTTTCTAGCGCCAGAAACCACTGCGCCCGATTGCGCCCCGAGGTTTCGGTCTTCGCTGGAACCACGATAGCCAAGTGACCCTGGGCACGAAAGTAGCTGCACAAATCCTCGCGCCGCGCTTCGACAAACTTGGGCAAATTGGCTCGGTTCAGCCACTGCTTGGCTTGATCAAAGTCCCACGTCCGGTCGGCATCCGCCGCTTCGGCAATCGCCAGCGCATCAAAGCGCCGCTGCTCGGGGTCTGGGCTGTCAGCGCGTTTGAGCGTTTCGGTCGCCAGCGCTTTCAGGGCCAGGGCGGCCTGCCCGCTTGCCTGCAATTGCGCCAGCCAATCGATCAGGCACAAAACAAGTGGCTTCATGGACCCCCCTTGAACCGGTTGCCAACCGGTTCGGTACTGGTTCAGGTGCGACGACACGGGAAGACTAAGAACCACCTCAACCTTTGTTTTGACGGAGTTTTTCTATGTCCTCCCTGTCCGATCCGAATGAGTTTACCCAGCGGGTACCTGTGAGCGAGGTGACTCGGGGCTTGCCCGAAAGCATCATCAGCTTTGGTGGGCGCTGGGTGGCCATCAAGCAGTTTCCCAGTGGCGACATCGCCGTCAAGGTGGTGAGCTGGGATCCAGATCTGGTCTCGCTGGTCAAAAACCTCGCCCAAGCGCACGGTGGGCGCTACAACCCCCGCCACAAAACCTGGAACGTGCCCCAGCGGAGTGCCCACGCCGTGCGCCACGAGTTGCTGCACAAGTCCAAGACCTTGCAAATCAGGATGGGGCCCATGGCCTCGTCCGATCAACCGCCTTCCGTTTGAGCAAACCGCCGCTTCCGCCACCCACCCCACACCCGAACTCTCCTTCTATGAACACCGGAACCTCATCCCCCATCCTCAAACAAGCCGACGACCAAAGCCGCCGACTGGCTTTGTTAACCGACCTGCAACAGTCGCCCCTGCTGGATGCCCGCCAGCGCGACTGGCTGCGTGAAGAGCTGGAGCGCACCAAGCGCGGCATGCAAGGCGAGCGCGAAGCCACCTTTCACATCAACTCCGAATTCCGCGACGCAGAACACCACGTCGTGCTGCATGACCTGCGCCTGGAAGTAGATGGCGAAGTGGCGCAGATCGACCACTTGATCATCAGCCGCGCCCTGCGCTTTTACCTGCTGGAAACCAAGTGCTTCAGCGGCGAGCTGCGCATCAACGCCCAAGGCGAATTCAGCGTGCGCTATGGCGAGGGACGGGAGTACGGCATCCCCTCGCCGCTGGAACAAAGCCGCCGCCACGAACGGGTGCTGGCGCGGTTGCTGGACAAGCTGGAAATCACCGGGCGACTCGGTGCCAAGCCCACGTTCCACCACGCCGTGTTGCTGCATCCCAAGGCGATCATCCAGCGCCCGAATGCGCAGGACTTTGACAGCAGCAACATCATCAAAGCCGACCAGATTGGGACTTGGCGCATTCAGTACAACGAAAAAAACGTCACCGGACTGGTACTGGTCAATGCGCTGATCAACCTGCACAGCATGGACAGCGTGCGCGCCATCGCCGACAAACTGCTGCGCCTGCACCGCCCCGTCAACCCGCTGGAACTGCCCGCTTTCATGAAGCCCAAGGCCGCGCCGCCGACGGCCCCGACCCAGTCGCCCACAGCGACCACGCCCGACCCGGCGCTCAAACGCAAGCTGGTCTGCGCCACCTGTGGACAAAAAATCCGCTTTACTGAAGGCAAGTTTTGCTGGAACCGCGAGCAGCGCTTTGGCGGGTTCCAGTATTGCCGGGAGCATCAGCAGCAGGTGACGGGTGGCAAGGGTTGATTACACAGAAAACCATACAATTCGTGATCATAACGACCTCTTCTTCTCATAGATTTCTGTGTAAATGACTGATACCTGCACCCTGCAACTTCACACCGCTGGCGCTTGGCGGGATGTGGGGAGCGTGCATCTGTGGGGGCGCGAGCAAGAGGGCTGGAAAGCTAACACCTACAGCGGCTACACCCTGGACTGGGCATTTGAGCATCCGGGCGCGACCGATGCCCACGCCGTCTGCGCCAGTTGGCCGGTGGGGCTGGATCCGCTGGCGCAGCCGCACTGGCCGGTTTTCTTGATCGACATGCTGCCCCAAGGTTTTGGTCGGCAGGAGCTGCTGCGGCGCATCGGGCAATCGCCCACAGCGGGCGTGGTGGCCGACTGGCCTTTGCTGCTGGCGGGGGCGGGCAACCCCATCGGCCATCTGCGAGTCAAAGAAGCGGCGGCTTGGCTGGCGGCGCACGCCGGGCCGTTGCACGGTTTCAGCGATGACGACGTGGCGCAGCGCAGCGACGGCTTTGCCGAACATCTGGCCTCGCATGGCTTGTTTGTGGCCGGGTCGTCGGGCGTGCAGGGCGAGTGGCCCAAGATTTTGCTGACCCGGGCCGATGATGGCCTGCTGTATCTGGATCACACCCTGCCCGACGAGCGCGCCAGGGCGCACTACATCGTCAAGTTCGGGCGCGGTACCAATCCGCAACTGGCCAGCATCCTGCGGCACGAAGCGCCTTATATGGGCATCGCCCAATTGCTCGGGCTGCGGGTGCATGCGCCGCTGACTTTGCGTGAGCGCGCGCTGTTCATCCCGCGCTTTGACCGTGTTGCCCAAGCGGGCCAGACCGGCCAAGTGACGCGGCTGGCGCAGGAGAGCATCGCCACCCTGACTGGCATTCCCGGTTTTGAGGCAGTGCCCAGCCACGATCAGGTCTGCGCCGCCCTGATCCGCCACTGCACCAACCCGCAGACCGAGGTGCTGGAGTACATCAAGCGCGACATCGCCAACTTGGCCCTGCTGAACAAAGACAACCACG
>CALMOI010000024.1 GCA_937871735.1 uncultured Comamonadaceae bacterium | reverse complement strand
AAGCCGACTCCTGTCATGCCGGTGTTCACACCGGCCCCGGTTGCAGCGCCTGTGGAGCCTGACCGAGACTTGCTGGGTGAGCACGAATCTGACATCGACTTGGTGGACGTGTTAGATCCCGACTTGTTCCCGATTTTTGAGGAAGAAGCGGGCGAGTTGTTGCCACAACTGGGCAACTCCATGCGCCAGTGGACAGCCCAGCCCGAGGACATGGGCGCGCGCGCCGTGGTGTTGCGGGCCTTGCACACCCTCAAGGGCAGTTCGCGCTTGGCTGGAGCCTTGCGCTTGGGTGAAATGGCGCACCGCATGGAGTCCGAGATCGAAAGCTTGGGCTCCGAATCAGTGCATAGCCAAGACATTGCCGCTTTGATGGGCCGTGTTGATGCAATGGAGCTCAAGTTCAGCCTGCTACAGCACGTCAACTTGACGGCTGTGATGCCTGAGTTGGTGGTGCCTGCTGAGCCGCCAATGTCCATCCTGGCTGCGATGGATGCCCCAGTGGCTGAAGCCACCGTGGTGCCGATTGAAGATGTGCCCGCTGTGCGCTTGATCGCCGCTGTGGCCTTGCCTTCGCCGATGGTGGTGGCGCCTTTGCGTGCTGCGGCCAACCAGACGGTGCGCGTTCGCTCGCAGCTGCTGGATCGTTTGGTGAATCAGGCTGGCGAAGTGATGATCACCCGCTCGCGCTTGGAGTCGGAAATCGGTCAGTTGCGCAGTTCGTTGCAAGACTTGACGGGTAACTTGGACAGGCTGCGTCAGCAACTGCGTGACATTGAACTGCAAGCCGAAAGCCAAATGCAATCGCGCATGGCGCAGGCCAAAGACGCGCAGCAAAACTTCGACCCGCTGGAGTTTGACCGTTTCACCCGCGTGCAAGAGTTGACACGCATGATGGCGGAGTCGGTGAACGACGTGGCCACCGTGCAGCGCAGCATTCAGCGCACGATGGAATCGGCAGAAGACGATTTGGTTGCCCAGGCACGGCAAACCCGTGCGCTCCAGCAAGACTTGCTGCGCACGCGGATGATGGAGTTTGAAGGCATTTCTGACCGCTTGTACCGCGTGGTGCGTCAAGCGTCGAAGGATGCGGGCAAGCAAGTCAAGCTGGACATCAACGGCGGCTCCATCGAAATGGATCGCGGTGTGCTGGATCGGATGACAGCAGCTTTTGAGCACTTGCTGCGCAACTGTGTGGCCCACGGCATTGAAACGCCGGAAGTGCGTTTGGCTGCTGGTAAAGATGCAGTTGGCACCATCACCATTGAATTGCAGCAATCGGGCAACGATGTGTCCGTGGCCTTCCACGATGATGGCGCGGGTTTGAATGTGCCTCGGATTTTGGAGCGTGCCATTCAGCAAGGGATGGTCGCGCCGGGGCAGCAGTTGAGTGACGATGAAGTCGCTAGCCTGATCTTCATGCCGGGCTTCACCACCGCCTCTGAGGTGACGGAGTTGGCCGGGCGCGGCATTGGCATGGACGTGGTGCGTACCGAAGTGCAATCACTGGGCGGACGCATTGAGACTTCAACCCAAACCGGGCGTGGCAGCAACTTCAAGCTGGTGCTGCCGCTGACCACAGCGGTGACGCAGGTGGTGCTGATGCGCTCGGGCTCGCTGTCAGTGGGTGTGCCAGCCAACTTGGTGGAGCTGGTGCGCCGCGTCAACGACAAAGAACTCAAGCAGGCTTACAGCCAAGGTTATATCGACTTTGGTGGCGAGCACGTGCCGTTCTTCTGGTCTGGCGCGCTGATGCATGCGTCCACCCACTCGGTGGAGCCGCCATCACGCACCATGCCGGTGGTGATTTTCCGCAGTGCGGCGCAGCGTGTGGCTGTTCACATGGACGAAATCTTGGGCAACCAAGAAGCCGTGGTGAAGAACTTGGGGCCGCAGTTGTCGCGCTTGCCGGGTCTGGCGGGCATGACGGTGCTCGCTTCTGGCGCGGTGGTGCTGATTTACAACCCAGTGGCTTTGGCCGCTGTGTACGGCGAGCAAGCGCGCCAGCTCTACACCCAAGCTCAGGTGCAAGTGGCGCAAGCCCAAATCACCGATCCGGGCAAGCCTGTGCAAGCTCAAGTGGTGCCGGTGTCGCGCATTCCGCTGGTGTTGGTGGTGGACGATTCGATCACCGTGCGCCGCGTCACCCAGCGCATGCTCAAGCGCGAAGGCTACCGCGTCGCGCTGGCTGCTGACGGCTTGCAGGCGCTGGAGCGCTTGCAAGAAGAAGTGCCGACCGTCGTGCTGTCCGACATCGAAATGCCACGCATGGACGGCTTCGACTTGGCACGCAACATCCGCTCGGATGCGCGCTTGAAGGGCTTGCCGATCATCATGATCACGTCGCGGATCGCTGAAAAGCACAAAGAACACGCGCAGGCTTTGGGTGTGAACAACTACCTGGGCAAGCCGTATTCGGAAGAGGAGCTGCTCAGCTTGGTGCGCCATTACGTGGAAGCGGCTGTCCCGGCCTGATCTGCCAGCGTAAGCACGCCACTTGAACAACCCCACGATGCCAGTTTGGTGTCGTGGGGCTTTTCTATGGCGCAGCCGCTTCTAAGCCTTTTTGACCACGGCGTAACGCTCTAGCGTGCGTTGGCGGGCCGTGTCGTGGGCCACGATGGGGCGAGGGTAGTTGTGACCCAGTTCCACCCCGGCGGTCAGCAGTTCGGTGCCGCTGGCCAGCCACGGCGCGTGCAATGCGGACGTGGGCAGGGCGCTCAACACCGGCAAGTAACGGCGAATGAACTTGCCTTGCGGGTCAAACTTTTCGCTTTGCTTGATGGGGTTGAAGATGCGGAAATACGGCTGTGCATCACAGCCGCTAGAGCTACACCACTGCCAGCCGCCGTTGTTGGCGGCCAGATCAAAGTCGTTCAAATGCAGGGCAAAGTAACGCTCGCCCCAGCGCCAGTCGATGCCCAAATCCTTCACCAAAAAGCTGGCCGTGACCATGCGCAAGCGGTTGTGCATGTAGCCGGTTTGGTTCAGTTGCAGCATGGCGGCATCGACCAGCGGATAGCCCGTGCGGCCCTCGCACCACGCGGCAAACAGCGCCTCGGCGTGCTTGCCGTGTTCCCAGCGAATCGCGTCGTACTCGGGCTTGTAGCTGCGGGTGGCGACGTGCGGGTGGTGCGCCAAAATTTGCATGTAAAACTCGCGCCAAATCAGCTCGCTCAGCCAGACGCTGGCTCCGGCATCGCCCGCTTGTGCCAGCGGCCACGCATGTCTCACCAATTCACGAATCGACACCGTGCCAAAGCGCAAATGCACGCTCAAATAGCTGGGGCCTTTCACGGCGGGGAAGTCGCGGGTTTCGTCGTAGCGACTCAGGCGCGGCACAAAATCGGCCAGTTGCTGCTGCGCGCCGCTGGCTCCGGGCACGATGCGCAAGCTGCTGAGGTTGCTGGCCGCAAACCCCAGTGCATCCAAACTTGGCACCGCTTGCGCCAGCGTCGCCGGGCGCGGGGCCAGTGCCGCCGCGTAGCGGGCTACCGGATAGGCGCGCAGGTAAAACGCGCCACGCGGGCCATTCAGCTTGGACAGCCACGTATTTTTATAAGGCGTGAACACGCCGTAGGGCAGCCCCATTTGGGTGACGACTTCGCTCCGCTCGAAGATGACGTGGTCTTTGTGGCTGTGCAGCGCAATGCCCGCTTGGGCCAATGCGCCCAGCACGGCGGCATCGCGGGCGAGGGCGGCGGGCTCATCGTCGTGGTTGGTGAACACGGCTTGCACGCCCAACTGCCGCGCCAATTGGGGGATGGCCACACGCGCTGGGGCGTGCAGCATGATCAGGCCCGCCGCCTGCGCACCGGGCACATCGGCGCTGGCGGCCAGTGCCCGCAGCGCCGCATCCAGCTCCACCAGCGACTCGCGGATGAACTCCACTCGCCGATCCACGCGGGGCAGCGGCTCCAAAATTTCGGTGTCGAACACAAACACCGCGTGGACTTGCGCGCAAGACTTCAGGGCGTGGTACAGCGCGGCGTTGTCAGTGGCGCGCAAATCGCGACGGAACCACATCAAGCCAGTGTGAAAAGTCTGAGGGGTGTTCACCGGTAAAATTCCTCCATGCCCGCTGATTCTGCCCGCGTCAACCTGACGCACCATTTCCTGATCGCCATGCCCGGGCTTGACGACGATACTTTTGCCAAAAGCGTCGTTTACCTGTGCGAACACACCCCACAAGGGGCGCTGGGCCTGATGATCAACAAACCCTCTGACCTGAGCCTGAAGCAGCTGTTTGACAAAATCGACCTGCCACTGCGCCGCGCCGATTTGGCCCAAGCCCCCGTCTTCCAAGGCGGCCCGGTGCAAACCGAACGCGGCTTTGTGCTGCACGATCCCATGCTTGCCAACGACACGCCCGTCACTGAGAGCACGCCGTCAGTTTATGCCTCAACCATGCGCATTCCCGGCGGCTTGGAGATGACCACATCGCGCGATGTGCTCGAAGCCGTGGCGCTGGGCGCTGGCCCGACACGGGTGCTGGTCACGCTGGGCTACGCCTCATGGGGCGAAGGTCAGCTCGAATCCGAACTCGGCGAAAACAACTGGCTCACGGTTGAAGCCGACCCGGCGGTGATCTTCGACACCCGCGTGCCCGAGCGTTATGACCGCGCCTTGGCCTTGCTGGGCTTGCAGTCGTGGATGCTGTCGCCCGAGGCGGGTCACGCATGAGCACGACTCCGCTCGTGTTGCCTGCGTCGTTGCAGACTTTTTTGGCGCTGGACTTTGGCCTGAAGCGCACCGGCGTGGCCGTGGGCAACCGGCTCATGCGCAGCGCCACGCCGCAAGGCACCATCAAGGCCGAGGGCGATGCCCGCTTTGTGCAAGTGGCCGCCCGCATCAAAGAATGGCAGCCCGACGCGCTGGTGGTGGGCGTGCCTTACCACCCTGACGGCGCGCCGCACGACAACACCCGCTTGGCGCAGCGCTTTGCTCGCCAATTGCAAGGCCGCTTCAAGCTGCCCGTGTTTGAAGTCGATGAACGCTACAGCACCACCGAGGCTCTGCAAGCCGGAGCCCGCGACGCTGATGCCGCCGCCGCTTGCATCATCTTGGAACAATTTTTGAGGAACATCGCGTGACGTGCGGCACCTGAACGCACAGCCCAGCCACGCACAAGGCGACACACCATGCTTTACAAACGAAACCCCCAACTCAACAAGAACGGTGAACTGATTCACCTGCTGTCCACCGAGGGGCTGCCGCGCAGCATCCTGACCCACATCCTGGACACCGCCGCCACCTTTGTCAGCGACAGCGAGCGCGAAATCAAAAAAGTGCCGCTCTTGCAAGGCAAGAACGTGTTCAACCTGTTCTTCGAGAACTCCACCCGCACTCGCACCACCTTCGAGATCGCGGCGCGGCGCTTGTCGGCGGACGTGGTCAACTTGGACATCGCTCGCTCGTCCGCCTCCAAGGGCGAAACGCTGCTGGACACCATCGCCAACCTCTCCGCGATGGCCGCCGACATCTTTGTTGTGCGCCACAGCGAATCGGGCGCGCCTTATCTGATCGCTCAGCACGTTGCGCCCCACGTCCATGTGGTTAATGCCGGTGACGGTCGCCATGCGCACCCGACCCAGGGTTTGCTGGACATGTACACCATCCGCCACTACAAAAAAGACTTTGCCAACCTGACGGTGGCCATCGTTGGTGACGTGCTGCACTCGCGCGTGGCGCGCTCCGACATCCACGCGCTCACCACGCTGGGCTGCGCTGAAGTGCGCGTGGTTGGCCCCAAAACACTGGTGCCCGGCGACATGGCCCAGATGGGTGTGCGCGTGTTCCACAACCTCGAAGAAGGCATACGCGGCTGCGACGTGATCATCATGCTGCGCTTGCAAAACGAACGCATGAGCGGCGCGCTGCTGCCCTCCAGCCACGAGTTCTTCAAGAGCTTTGGCCTGACCCCCGAAAAACTGCAACTGGCCAAGCCCGACGCCATCGTCATGCACCCCGGCCCGATCAACCGGGGCGTGGAAATCGACTCCGCCGTGGTTGATGGCCAGCAAAGCGTGATCCTGCCGCAAGTCACATTTGGCATTGCGGTGCGCATGGCGGTGATGAACATCGTCGCAGGCAACATGGCCTGATGACCCACAAGGTGCCCAGATGAAGATATTGATTCAAGGTGGCCGCGTCATAGACCCGGCAACAAATTTCGACGAAGTGTGCGACGTGGCGGTGGCCGCTGGTCGCATCATGTTCATCAAGAACATTCCGGCAGACTTTGAGCCCAAGCGTGTGCTTGATGCCAGCGGTTGCATCGTCGCCCCCGGCTTGATCGACTTGGCCGTGCGCCTGCGCGAGCCTGGCCACGAGCACGAAGGCATGCTGGAAAGCGAAATGGCCGCCGCCGCTGCGGGCGGTGTGTCCAGCGTGGTCTGCCCGCCTGACACCGAGCCTGTGCTCGACGAGCCGGGCTTGGTCGAGATGCTGAAGATTCGCTCAGAAAAGCTGCACCAATCGCGCGTGTTCCCGCTGGGTGCGCTGACGCGCAACCTAGAAGGCGAAATCCTGACCGAAATGGTGCAACTGACCGAAGCCGGTTGCGTGGGTTTCAGCCAAGCCGAAGTGCCGCTGGGCAACACCCAAGTCATGCAGCGCGCCCTGCAATACGCATCGACCTTTGGCTACAGCGTGTGGCTGCGTCCGCAAGAGCTGTATTTGGGCCGGGGCGTGGCCGCCAGCGGCCCGCTGGCCACGCGCATGGGCTTGTCGGGCGTGCCAGTGATTGCCGAAACCATCGCCTTGCATGTGATTTTTGAGCTGATGCGCTCCACCGGCGCTCGCGTTCACCTGTGCCGCTTGAGCAGCGCCGCCGGGGTCGAGCTGGTGCGCCAAGCCAAGCGCGACGGCCTGGACGTGACCTGCGATGTCAGCATCAATAGTTTGCATTTGACGGAAAACGACATCGGCTACTTTGACAGCCGCGCCCGCCTGAACCCGCCGCTGCGCCAGCCGCGTGACCGCGACGCGCTGCGTGCGGGTCTGGCTGACGGCACCATCGACGTGCTGGTGTCGGATCACACCCCGGTCGATGCCGATGCCAAAGTTTTGCCCTTTGCCGAAGCCGAACCCGGTGCTACCGGCGTGGAGCTGCTGCTCAGCTTGGCGCTGAAGTGGAGCCAAGACAGCGGCGTGAGCCTGTCGCACGCCTTGGGCGTGTTGACGCACCAACCGGCGCGCGTGCTGGGTGCGGCGCTGGGCACCTTGCAAGCCAGCATGGGCCAATTGGTGCCGGGTGGCGTGGCCGACTTGTGCATTTTTGACCCGCAAGCTGAGTGGCAAGTCACCCCCGACGCGCTGCACAGCCAAGGCAAGCACACCCCGTTCTCGGGCTACGCGCTGCCGGGCAAGGTGCGCTACACGTTGGTGGGCGGCTACATCGCCTACGAGAATGAATCGGCTTAACGCCTGTCCGTTTGCATGAACCACCTGCGCGCCACCGTCAAGCTGCTGCGCGGGGTGCTGCACATCTTCAAGGGCTTGTGGATTATTCGGTGGCGCTTTCCGGCTTGGTCTGAGGCGCAGCGCCATGCCATGGTCGAAACCTGGGCGCAGCGGCTCTTGGTGCTGTGGGGCGTGACCTTGGTCGTGCGCGGCACGCCGCCTGCGGGCGGCCCGGTGTTGTTGGTGGCGAACCATATTTCGTGGCTCGACATTGTGGTGATGCACGCAGCGCGGCACTGCCGCTTCGTCTCCAAAGCCGATGTCAAGCACTGGCCGGTGATCGGCACGCTGGCCACGGCTTCGGGCACGGTGTTCATCGAACGTGAATCGCGCCGCGATGCCATGCGCGTGGTGCATCACATGGCCGACGCGCTCCGCCAAGGCGAGGTGCTGGCCGTGTTCCCCGAAGGCACCACCAGCGACGGCATTCATCTGCTGCCGTTCCATGCCAATTTGATGCAAGCGCCCATTTCTGCTGATGCGCCCGCGCAGCCGGTGGCCTTGCAGTTCATCGACCAAGCCAGCGGCCAGCGCAGTTTGGCCCCGTGCTACATCGGCGACGACACGCTGATCGGCTCCATCTGGCGCACGCTGACCACGCCCGGCATCGTGGCCGTTGTCAGCTATGGCGAGCCGCAACAGCCCTTGGGCCGTGACCGCCGCACGTGGGCGCATGACTTGCAAGCGCAGGTCGAGCAACTGCGCCAGCCCTGAGTGATTTGCCGTTACTGACCTAGGAGCACACATGACACGTTGGAGCAAAGTTGCCATCTCGGGCCTGTGGATCTGCGCAGCTGCGGCTGCATCAGCCGCCGAAGAACCCCAACCCAGCCCATTGCAATTGCGCAGTTGGGCGGCGGCGTGTGCGGCTTGCCACGGCACAGGCGGCGTTGCTTTGCCGGGTATGTCCACGCTGGCCGGTGTGCCCGCCGAGGTGCTGCTGCAAAAGCTGATGGATTTCAAGGCGGGCAAACCCCCCTCAGCCACGCTGATGCCGCAGCTCGCCAAGGGCTACAGCGACGTGCAGCTTCAAGCCCTCGCGGGCTATTTCGCCACCCCCGCCAAGTAACGGAGACTTCCCATGAAACGTCGTCAATTTGTGCAAACCGTGGGTGCGGCAGCGGTGCTCGGGCCGATGGGCTTGTCGGCTCGGGCTGACACGTCTAACAACCTGAACAAGCAGTGCTGCTCTGCGCGCGTGGTGGTGATTGGCGGCGGCTACGGCGGTGCCACTGCCGCCAAGTACGTGCGCATGTGGTCAGACAACGCCATCGACGTGACGCTGATCGAAGCCAACCGCAGCTTTGTCTCCGGGCCGCTGTCCAACTTGGTGCTGGGTGGCAGCAAAACGCTGGCCGACTTGACTGTGCCCTACGACAAGTTGGTCAGCCGCTACGGCGTGCGCGTGCTGCACGACACGGTGGTGCGCATCAACCCCGAGCGCAAATTCGTCAAACTGCGCAGTGGCAACGAAGTGGAATACGACAGGCTCATCTTGTCGCCCGGCGTGGACTTCATGTGGGACAGCCTGCCCGGCATGAACCTCAGCGGCGTGCAAGACCGCATCCTGCACGCTTGGAAGCCCGGCCCACAAACGCTGGCCTTGCGCAAACAACTCGAAGACATGCCCGACGGCGGCGTGTTCGCCATGAGCATTCCGCTCGCGCCTTACCGCTGCCCGCCCGGCCCCTACGAGCGCGCCTGCCAAGTCGCCAGCTACTTGGCGCAAGCCAAACCCAAAAGCAAAGTGCTGATCTTGGACGCGAACGACGACGTGACCTCCAAACCCGCGCTGTTCAAGCAAGCCTGGGCTGAGCGCTATGCGGGCATCATCGAATACATGCCGCGCCACAACACCATCGACATTGACCCGGCCACCAAAACCTTCAAGTTCGAGGCCAGCGACGACGTGAAAGCCGACGTGATGAACGTGCTGCCCGCCATGCGCGCAGGCGACATCGCCACCCAAACCGGGCTGGCCAACATCAACCAACGCTGGTGCGAGGTGGACTTTTTGACGCACGAGTCCAAAGTCGCGCCCCACATCCACATCTTGGGCGACGCAGTGCAAGCCGCCTCGGCCATGCCCAAGTCCGGCCACATGGCGAACCAGCACGGCAAGACCTGCGCCGCTGCCGTGGTGGCGCTCTTGACCAGGCAAGAGGTCAACCCGCTGCCGCTGTACAACAACACCTGCTACAGCTTTGTCAGTGCTGACGAAGCCATCCACGTTGCCAGCGTGCATCGCTACGATGCCGCGCAAAAAACCATGCTCACCGTGCCTGGTTCGGGCGGCGTGTCTGCTGCGGCCAGCGTGCAAGAAGGGCAGTACGCGCAAGCGTGGGCGCGCAACATCTGGGCGGACACGCTGGCTTGAAGCCCCGCGCCCTTGCATCGCCATGATCTCCATCCAAACTGAATCTGCCTGGAAAGGCACCTCCGACTGCCGCAACTGCGCCATCCGCGATACAGCCTTGTTCGCTGATTTGACCGAGGCCGACTTCCAGCAAATTCACGCCCCGATTGACGATTTGGCACTGCGCGCTAACGCCACGCTCTACGCCGAATCACAGCCCGCCTTGGGCGTGTTCACCTTGCGCAGCGGCATGCTCAAGCTGGTGCGCAGCACGCCCGATGGCCGCCAGCGCATCGTGCGGGTGCTGCGTGCGGGCGACGTGGCCGGGCTTGAAGCCTTGGCCAGCGCGCACTACAACTGCGAC
Organism: uncultured Comamonadaceae bacterium; assembly: GCA_937871735.1. GTDB lineage: Bacteria > Pseudomonadota > Gammaproteobacteria > Burkholderiales > Burkholderiaceae_C > CALMOI01. The sequence continues at coordinate 5,679 of CALMOI010000024.1, read as the reverse complement.
GCGGTCGCGCTCACCGATGCCAGCGTCTGCCGCATCCCGCTGAGTGTGATGCACCACTTGGCCGCCAACTCGCCGCGTATGCACAAGCGCCTGATGGAAAAGTGGCAGCACGCCCTGAAAGAAGCCGACGACTGGCTGGCCGACCTCAACTTTGGCTCGGCCCGCCAGCGCGTGGCGCACTTGGTTTTGAAGATGCGCAGCCCCGATGACATGACGCACTGCACCCTGTTCGCCCGCGAAGACATGGGCGCGATGCTGGATCTCAAACTCGAAACCGTCAGCCGCGAAGTCAGCGCCTTGGTGCGCGACCAGCTCATCGCGCCGCTGGACAAACAAGGCCGCAGCTACCGCATCTTGAACCTCGCGCAACTGCAAGCGGTGTGAGGGCAGGGCGGCGGTAAAGCTGGTCACAATCAGACGCATCGTTTAACCCCATTTACCGCACAAGGAACCCGTGCCATGCCGCTCGTCGTCTTCAACCAAAAAGGGGGGGTGGGCAAGTCCACCATCACCTGCAACCTCGCCGCCATCAGCGCCAGTCAAGGGTTGCGCACCTTGGTCATCGACCTCGACCAGCAAGGCAACTCCAGCAGCTATTTGCAAGGCCCGAACGCCCCCGCCAAGCAGCCCGACATTGCCGGGTTTTTTGAAAGCTGCCTCAGCTACAGCCTGCGCACCCCGCCGCCCAGCGACTTCGTGGTGCGCACCCCGCATGAGCGGCTGGACTTGATCGCCTCCAGCCCTGCGCTTGATGAGCTGCAATCCAAACTCGAATCGCGCCACAAGCTCTACAAGCTGCGCGACGCGATGCGCGAGCTGCAAAAAAACTACGACCGCATCTACATCGACACGCCCCCGGCGCTGAACTTCTACACCCGCTCGGCGCTGATGGGCGCGGCGGGTTGCCTGATCCCGTTTGACTGCGACGACTTCTCGCGCAAAGCGCTCTACACCTTGCTGGAAAACGTGGAAGAAATCCGCGCCGACCACAACGCCGAGCTGCGCATCAAAGGCATCGTGGTCAACCAGTTTCAGCCGCGCGCCAACTTGCCGCAGCGCCTGGTGCAAGCGCTGATCGACGAAGGCTTGCCGGTGCTGCAACCCTACCTGCCCTCGTCGGTGAAGATCCGCGAATCGCACGAGCAATCGCTGCCCATGATCTACCTTGACCCGACGCACAAGCTGACGCAAGCACTGGTGGCGCTGCACGCCGCGCTCTGACGCAGTTCAGCCCAGCGTCTCGACCGCAAAGCCGACGATGTTGCGGCTGGCGCGGCTGAACTCCACGCCAATCAGGTGCAAGGGTTCACCCCGGATGCGGTACTTGTCGGCGTAGTGCCGGTCTTTGATTTGCGCCAGCGCGGCACCTTCGGGCACCAACTCAACCACCTTGAATTCAAAAATGAAGACTTGGCCGCTGAACAACACGGTCATGTCGATGCGCCCGTGGTTCGTGGTGTCTTCCAGCCGAATGTCCAAGCCCAGCGCCGCAAAGTGGCTGTAGAAGATGCTGGCGTAGTAGCCCTCGAACTGCGCAATCGGGTTGTTGGTGTACCAGTTGTAGGGAATGCTGGCGAACAAGCCGTGAAACACCTCTTGGAGTGCCGTCAGCGGCCCGGTCTGCAACAACTCGGCCAGACGCAAGCGGCTGGTGAAGGCGCTGCGCTCGGGCAGACCGTAGCCGCCCAGCAGCGCGGCGTTCAAGCTGGCTTCGACCTCGCGGTTCGGGTAGCCCAAGGTGTAGACCCACTGGCCGGGCAGCGCCTCGCGCCGGTCGTGAATGGTCAGATACCCGGCTTGGAACAGCAAGGCTTCCGGCTCAATGCGATCTACATCAAAGCTCGACAGCAGCGCCTCGCCCGTGACCAGCTTGCCCAAGTCCGGCGTAAAAAACTGCTGCTCAGCCAGCAGCTTGACCAAGAAAGTGGGCGTGCCGGTTTCAAACCAATAGGGCCGAAAGTCGCGGTTGCGAAACAGCAGCAGCGCATCAAACGGGTTGTACACGCCATCGCCCAACCAGTTGTAGCCGTTGTACCACTGGCGAATGCGCTCCCGATCCAGCCCGCCCAACTCGGGCGCAAAGACGGTATCGACATCGGCGTCGGTGTAGCCACAAATGGCGCTGTAGCGGCGGTCTAGCGTGATGTCGGTCAAATTGTTCAAGCCCGAGAACAGACTCACTTTGCTGAACTTGGACACGCCCGTCAAAAAGACGAATTTCAGGTGCTCGTCTGCGCCTTTGAGCACCGAGTAGAGGTTCTTCAGCCCCTCGCGCATCGCCAGTGCCGCGCGGCTGTCGGTGATGTTGTCCAGGATGGGTTTGTCGTACTCGTCGATCAGCACCACGGCGCGCTGGCCGCTGTGGCGGTGCGCTTGGCGGATCAGCTCAGACAAATTGCCGGCGGTGTCGCTCTCGGGCAGATCGGGCGGGCGGGGCAGGGCCAGCGCCTCGCGGTTGACGCGCAACACCTCGCGGATGCGCTGCTCCAGTTCGGCCCGGCTTTGCAGCACACCGTCTGAGAAGCTGATGCGTATCACCGGGTAGCGCTGCGACCAGTCCCAGCCGTGCTCCGCCGCCAAGCCTGTGAACAGCGCCGCATGGCCTTCAAACAGTTCTTTGAACGTGTCGAGCAGCAAGCTCTTGCCAAAGCGACGCGGGCGGCTCAAAAAGTAGGACTTGCCGTTCTCAATCAAGTCCAAGATGAACCCCGTCTTGTCCACGTAGTAGTGACCTTCGGTGCGAATTTCGCGCAAGGTTTGGATGCCGATGGGCAATTTTTTGCGGGGCAGGGCGGGTGGTGTGTTCATGGCGGGTTTGATTCTGCCCCAGCCACACAGCCTCACCTATGATGCCGCCCTATGGGAGCAACCACCAACATCACCGACACCGCCGCAGACACCTCGGATGCGGCCCACGCCTTTATCGCCCGCTGGCAAGGGGTCACGGCCTCTGAGCTGGCCACGGCGCAGAGCTTCATCATCGACCTGTGCGACTTGCTGGGGCTGGACAAGCCGCACGCTACGCCCGCGCAGGACTACATGTTTGAGCGCCCCGTCACCTTCAGCCACGGCGACGGCACCACCAGCGCCGGGCGCATCGACTGCTACAAGCGCGGCAGCTTTGTGCTGGAGGCCAAGAAACTGCGCGTCGGCATGAACGCGCCGGGCTTTGACCAAGGCTTGATGCGCGCCCGCACCCAAGCAGAAAACTACGCCCGCGCCTTGCCCGCTGAAGAAGGCCGCCCGCCGCTGCTGCTGGTGTTGGATGTGGGCACGGTGATTGAGGTCTACGCCGAATTCAGCCGCAGCGGTGGCACCTACATTCCGTTTCCTGACCCGCGCAACCACCGCATCGCGTTGGCTGATTTGGCTCGGCCTGAAGTGCGCCAGCGCCTGCGTCAGCTTTGGCTAGACCCCGAACAGCTCAACCCGGCGCGCATCAGCGCCCAAGTGACCCGCACCGTGGCCGACTTGCTGGCGCAGTTGGCCAAGTCGCTGGAAAACGCCGGGCACGCGCCGCACCAAGTGGCGGCGTTTTTAACGCGCTGCCTGTTCAGCATGTTTGCCGAAGACATTGGCCTGCTGCCGCAAAGCGACGACGGGCGCGGCAGCTTTTTGCACCTACTGCAACAACACCGCGCCCGGCCCGAGCGGTTGGCGGGCATGTTGCGCCTGCTGTGGAAGGGCATGGACGAGGGCGGCTTCAATGGCGCGCTGGCGCAGGAGGTGCTGAAGTTCAACGGCAAGCTGTTCAAAGGCTCGGCGGCAGACGGCTATGCGCTGCCGCTGACCACCGCCCACATTGACCAACTGATCCGCGCCGCCCAAGCCAATTGGCGCGAGGTGGAGCCGGCCATTTTTGGCACGCTGCTGGAACGCGCCCTCGACCCCACCGAACGCCACGCCCTGGGCGCGCACTACACGCCGCGCGCCTATGTGGAGCGCTTGGTGCTGCCCACCGTGATTGAACCCCTGCGCGCCGACTGGGCCAACGCCCAAGCCGCCGCCTTGGTGCTGGCGCACGAAGCGCAGGCGCTGGAACCCGGCAAGCGCCACGATGCCAAATTGGAAGAAGCCCGCGCCGAAATCCGCCGCTTTCACCACCAGCTTTGCACCACCCGCGTGCTTGATCCCGCCTGCGGCAGCGGCAACTTTTTGTACGTGACGCTGGAACACCTCAAGCGCCTAGAAGGCGAAGTGCTCAACCGGCTTGACGAATTGGGCCAGACCCAAGACAAACTCAGCTTGGACGGCGAAACCGTCACCCTGCAACAACTGCGCGGCATTGAATTGAACCCCCGCGCCGCCGCGCTGGCCGAACTGGTGCTGTGGATAGGCTGGCTGCAATGGCACGTGCGCACCCGTGGGCTGGCCAGCGTGGCCGAACCCGTCGTCCACGACTACGGCAACATTGAATGCCGCGATGCCGTGCTGGCCTATGACCGCATCGAACCCGCACTCGGCAGTCACGGCCAACCCTTGACCCGCTGGGACGGACGCACCAGAAAAATTCACCCCGTCACGGGTGAACTGGTGCCGGACGAAGCGGCCCAAGTGCCGCAATGGCGTTACCACCAGCCCCGGCCCGCCGCGTGGCCGCAGGCGGATTTCATTGTGGGCAATCCGCCCTATATCGGCGCTCGAACAATTCGGCAAGCCTTGGGCGACGGCTACTTGGTGGCGTTGCGCAGCGTCAGTCCCACCGTGCCGGATAACGCGGACTTCGTCATGTACTGGTGGGACAAAGCCGCCGAGTTGGTGCAGACGGGCGCTTGCCGCCGCTTTGGCTTCATCACCACCAACAGCCTGCGCCAATCGTTCAACCAAGCCGTTTTGTCGGCGCGCTTGGGCGAATCGCTGGTTTTGGTTTTTGCGATTCCAGATCACCCGTGGGTCGATGCCGCCGATGGAGCCGCTGTGCGTATCGCCATGACCGTCGGGACTCAAACTGCCGCCTCGGGCGAGCTGGCCGAAGTGACCGACGAAGTCAGCCAAGACGATGGGGAAGTGGCCGTGACGCTCCAGCTCACGCAAGGCACCATCACTTCGGGCTTGCGCGTGGGGACTGACGCTACTCAGGCTCAGGAACTCCAAGCCAACGCGGGTTTGTGCTGCGTTGGCTACCAACTGACGGGCAAGGGCTTTGTCGTCGAAGCCGATCAAGCCCAAAAGTTAGACCCCTGCTTCGGTCAGCCCACGGCACGGATTCGCCCTTTGATTTCTGGGCGCGATCTGACCCAATCATCACGCGGCACCTTTGCCATTGACCTTTTTGGATTGACGGAGTTGGAGTTGCGCAGCCAGCATCCGGCGCTGTACCAATGGGTGTTTGATCGGGTCAAGCCTGAGCGGGATCAGAACCGAGACTCAGCCAGCAATGTGAGTTGGTGGCTTTTCGCAAGACCCCGTGCGGAGTTTCGTCCTGCGCTCAAGGGCTGCTCTCTCGTCTGCGCCACCTCGCTCACTGCGAAGCACCGGACTTTTATTCGTGTCCCCACATCGAGCATTTGTGACAGCACCACGGTCATATTCGCGCTGAGCGATGGCCCGGCCTATGGCGTGCTTTCCAGCCAAGTCCACGTCGAATGGTCACTGGCCGCAGGCGGCACGCTTGAAGACCGGCCCCGCTACAACAAAACCCGCTGCTTTGAAACCTTCCCCTTCCCCAGCGACGACACC
>CALMOI010000023.1 GCA_937871735.1 uncultured Comamonadaceae bacterium | reverse complement strand
CCTTGGCCTACTTTGCGCTGCACGCAGTGGGTGCGCGCGTGGTCAGCTTGCGTCGTCGCACCGGGCGGGCTGTGGTGGTTGACGATGCCTTGCTCCTGGAAGAAGGTGACATCTTGGTGCTGTCGGGCCGCTCAGAGGCGCTGGCAGTGGCCGAGCAAAAGCTGCTGCGCGGTTGATCAAACGACCAGTTCTTGCCCCGCGCTGAGCCAGCGAATGTCATGTGCTAAATGCCGCGTGAAGGTGCAGGTTTGATCGAACTGCGCAATTTCCGCCATGATCATGTCAGTTTCGGCGGGCTTGGTGTGGGTGATGTAAATCGGGAACTGCTTGCCGGGCGCAATGCCTTCCAACTCTTGGGCCAGCACCTGTGGTGAGAGATGCTGGCTGCGTTGCGCCAGCGCTGCTTGGCTGTTGCTGAAAGCAGTCTCAATGATCAACATGCCCACATCCAGTTGGTTCAGTCGCTCCCAAAATGCCGGGTTGCGCTCGGTATCACCCGTGAAAATCCAGCATGGGCCGTCATGACGCGATACGGCATAGCCCACAGCTGGGACGCTGTGCACGGCAGGTAGAACTTCAATGCGGAGGTTCCCGATGCAAATTTGCTGACCAACACAGATGGTGTGAAAGGTCAAAAAAGGCTGAACCACCGACGGAATTCGGCTGAAGTCCGGCCAAATCACATTGTTGAAGATGTACTTTTGCAGTGCTGCGATAGTCTCGGCCAAGGCGTAAATTTGGATGGGTGCTTGGCGATTGGCCGCAACTGCATCAATCATCAGCGGCAGTGCAGCGATGTGGTCGAGGTGCGCGTGGGTGAGAAATACACGGTCAATTTTGTGCATCGCCTCCAGCGTCAGGTTGCCGACACCTGTCCCAGCATCAATCAACGTGTTGTCGTCGATTAAAAAGGCGGTGGTTTGGCAACCCTTGGAGATGGAGCCTGAGCAACCGAGCACACGCACGTTCATGGCGATTTTTGACGGGGTTATTTAGTTTCAAAATCTGTGATGCCATCCCAACTTGGATCCAGCGGTAAGGACTTGCGTAAGGCTAACCGCTGGCTGTAGAGCTGGTAAAGGTAATTTTTGGCATCTAGACGCATCAAATTCAGCAAATACACATCACATTGTTCCCAGTTCTGGGCACGGTAGGTGCGTAGAAAACCGCTCCAGGCAGTGAGTTCCGTCACTTTTTTGGGTGATACGCTGTGGCCTGCGGCTTCTGGCCGGTAAATGGAGACTGGTTGCTCACGACCTTTGACGCGCACCCGATCCAGCTCTTGCCAAACAAAATTGGGGGCTTGGCGGCGTGTGGTTTCGCTGGCAATGATCTCGCATCCGTAGGCTTTGGACAGCCCTTCCAGCCGTGATCCTAGATTCACCGCATCGCCAATCACGGTGTAGCTGCGGCGCATGTCTGAGCCCATGTCGCCCACCATCATCTGGCCGGTGTGCAGCCCGATGCCCACGCCAATGGCGGGCAAGCCTCGTGCTTGATGCTCTTGGTTGATCAAGATCACCTCGCGGATCATGGCCAAGGCGGTGGACACAGCCAGGTCGGCGTGGTTGGGGGTTTCCACAGGCGCACCCCAAAAGGCCATGACGCAGTCACCCATGTACTTGTCGATGGTGCCCCGGTGGCTGCGGATGATCTGCGTCAGGCGGCTGAACACGGTGTTGAGCAAGGCTTGCAGTTGCAGCGGTTCCAGCTCTTCAGACAGGCGCGTGAAGCCGCGCATGTCGCAAAACATCACCGTCAGCTCGCGTTCGGTGGCTTGCATGCTGTAGCTGTCGGGGTCTTTCACCATCTCGTCGACCAGCTCGGGCGGCACGTAGGTGCCAAACAACTGGGCCAGTTCGCGCTTGGAGCGGCTTTCCACCAAATAGCCGTAGCTCATGTTGACGGCGAACGTGGCAAATGCCATCACCAATGATGAAGCCACCGGCAGTACGATGCCTTGGCCGATGAAGAGCCCTAAGTTCAGTCCGATCAAACCCAAAATCACCACGCTGCTCAGCGCCAGCGCCCGCTGGGCCGATAAGGTGGGCAAACCCAGCGCCAACACCAAGCCACTGAGTATCAGCATGACCACTTCAAAGCCGATGGTGAAGTCGGGTTTGATGGGCAAGTTGCCGTCAATCATGCCGGCAATCAGGTTGGCATGGGCTTCCACGCCGGGATAGGCTTCATTGACGGGCGTGACCCGCAAGTCCATCAGTCCCGGTGTGGTGGTGCCGACCAGCACGATTTTGTCTTTGAGTGTGTTCGGCGGTAGCCGACCATTGAGCACATCGGCCGCAGGGTAGTACCTGAATGAACCTCCGGTCACACCGCCCAACCCCCGGTACGGCACCAGTGTGGCGACGCGGGCATCGACAGGAATGCCCAATGCCTTGCCATCTTCGCGCTTGAGGCGGACGTTCTCCAAGCGGGGATAGTCGCGGCGCAAAAAGCGTTCGCTGGGGAAGCCGGGCTCGACGCGGGGCAGCCCGGTCAACAGCCGAAACACGGCCAGTGCCAGCGATTCGTAATACTGACCTTGGTATTTGGCAATCAGCGGAATGGCGCGCACCACGCCGTCACTGTCGGTGAGGGCGTTGAAAAACCCGGCTTGGGGGGCGGCGGCGGCCAGTTGCGGGATGCTGGAGCCGTAACCCGTCCACTGCGTCATCTCGATCTTGCGGCCCAGCAGTGCATCGGCTTGCATCACCGGTTGGGGCAGCACGCCGGACTTGCGGCCATCGCGATCGGCGGTGAAGTAGTAGCCCAGCACCACCGGGCGTTGTTTCAAGGCTTGGGCAAATTGCTGGTCACGATCGAGCGTTGGCTCTAGCCGCTGTAGCTGTGCTTGGAAAGCGGCATCATCACGCAGCTCGGTTTGGGCCAGTTCGCGCAGGTTTTCCAGGCCCGAGCTGTGGTCGTGCTCCGCAAACACCATGTCAAAACCGGCGACGCTGATGTGTTGGCGCTCAAACAGCTCATCGACCAGTTTGGCGAGGTGGTTGCGTGACCAAGGCCATTGCCCGATTTGGGCCAAACTTTTTTCATCAACATCAATGATGACGATGCGCTCGTCCAGCGTGCGTGGCATGGTGGCGCGCAGCCGCGCGTCATAGATGATGTCATCGAGCCGGTTCAGCACCCCCATAGGCAGCACGCCCACCGCATGAAGCAGGGCGAGAAACAAGGGGATCAGCGAAACGGCAATCCGCGGCCAGTGTTTGAGCAAGATCTGCTGCGGCTGACCCCGTAGACGTATGCGCCCCATAAGCACCAATGTGTGATGTGGACTATGGGGCGCGTGCTGATCAGGTCAGCACGAACTGCATCTGAATGCCAGCCAATTCCAGCAAATCACCGTTTTTGAGTACCACGGGCTCCGCTTGAATCGGGGAGCCGTTGAGCATCGGGCTTTCGCTGCCATCGACGTGCGCCACCACAAAACCGTGCGGGCGGCGCGTGATAGCAGCCACTGAAATTCCAGGCTTACCGATGGTGGTCACCACTTTGACCAAGGCCACTTCGCGACCCGCAGCTGCACCGTTCAGAACCCGAATAGCGCCTGTTTGGTGCGCATCTGTGGTGGGCGTAGCGGGTGCGGCCGGTGTGGGGGGTGCCGGTGTCGGTGCGGGCGTACCAGGGCGATACACCATGGTTTTTTCGGTGTTGACGCTGGCTTGATCACCTTGGAAGCGGATCTTGTACTTGCCGATCTCTACCGTATCGTTGTTTTGCAGCAGTTGCTTTTTGACCGCTTTGCCGTTGATGTAGGTGCCGTTGGTGCTGTTCAGATCCTCCAAAAACACCTCGGTGCCAACCATCTGAATCACCGCATGCTCACCGCTGACGGCCAAGTTGTCGATGACGATATCGTTGTAAGGCCGACGACCCAGGGTCATACGATCCTTGGTGAGTTGTACTTCCTTAATGACTACACCGTCGATCGATACGATCATTTTCGGCATGGCCGACTCCTATAGATTGAATTAGTTACCGTTACCTGCGAATGTGGACCATTTTCCCAGCAATCGGCTCCATAGCCCGCGTTGTTGTGTACTTTCGACCGCACTCACCAGCAATACCGAAATATTATCCCGCCCACCGCAAGCGTTGGCGCTTTCTATCAGGCGTGTGGCCAGCGGAGCCAGTGGGTTGGGGTTTTGCATCAGCAAAGCCAAAGCGCTGTCGCTGACCATGTCGTTGAGGCCATCAGAACACAGCAGGTAGACATCACCGTGTTCTACGCGATGTTCGCTGATGTCCAGCTCTACGTGCGGATCAACCCCCAGCGCCCGCGTGACCAGGTTTTTGTTGCTTGATGTGGCCATTTGTTCCGCAGTGATCAAGCCTGCATCCAGTTGTTCTTGCAGCAACGAGTGATCTTTGGTGATTTGGCGCAAATTGCCGCGTCGCCAGCGGTAGCAGCGCGAATCGCCGATGTGACCCAAGATCAGCCGGTCTTGCTGGAAGACGGCCACCACCAGCGTCGTGCCCATGCCTGCGTACTGCGCGTGGGCGTTGGCCGCGTTGTAGATGGAGCGATTGGCATTGCTGACGCAAATTTCCATGGCGCGCCGCACATCTTTGAGCGGTGCCAATTGATGGGTCGCCTTGATCCATCGGCCCAACTCTGACTTGATGAATGCGGTGGCCATGCCGCTGGCCACTTCACCTGCGTTGTAGCCGCCCATGCCGTCGGCCAGCACGCCCAAGCCGCAGGAGGCATCAAAGGTGACGGAGTCCTCGTTGTTGTCTCGCGCCAGCCCGGGGTCAGTCAGGGCAAAAAAATCGTACATCATGAGGAGCCGCCGCCGTGGTCAGCAGGCGGGGCATCAGGGCTGCCCGGCTTGGAATGCTCGTCCAGTCCCATGGCATGGGAATACTGAAAACTGTCGGGATGCAGCCGCATGGTGGACTCGTAACCCGGTTCTTCTTCGTTGATGGTGGATTCGTAGCCGGGCTCATCTTGGTGCAGCGTGGATTGATAGCCCGATTGTTCTGCGCTTGATGCGTCGGCTCGCGCGGTGGCGATTTTGGCGCTGTTGTCCATGCCTTTGAGTAAGTTGTCCAGATCGGCGGCCATGCGACTGCCATCTTGATAGCGGTCTTCGGGGTGCTTTTGCAGCGAGAACGCCACGATGTAGGCCAGTTGCTCTGGGATGTCCGAACGCACGCGGCGGATGTCTGGCGCGTCTTCATTGGCAATTTTGTACATCAACTCGGCCATGGACTCGCCCCTGAAGGGCAGCACGCCCGTCAGCAACTGAAACAGCATCACGCCCAGCGAGTACAAGTCTGAGCGGCCATCCACCTTGCGCCCAGAAATTTGTTCTGGCGACATGAAGCTGGGCGTGCCCAGCACCAACCCGGTCTTGGTTTTGCTGGAGTCGGTGATGCGCGCGATGCCAAAGTCGGTGACTTTGACGCTGTCGCTGTCGGGTTCGTACATGATGTTGGCGGGCTTGATGTCGCGGTGCACCACATGCTGGCGGTGCGCATACGACAGTGCCTCGGCCACCCGCGCCACGATGGACACCACTTGGCGCATCGGCAGCAACCGCCCGTCTTGGCAGAACTCCAACAAATCGCGGCCTTGCAAAAACTCCATCGCGATGTAGGCCAGATCGTGTTCTTCGCCCGCATCGAAAATGGTCACGATGTGCTGGTGTTGCAGGCGACCTGCGGTTTTGGCTTCTTGGAAGAAACGTTCACGCGCATCGGTGAGTTCCGCGCCTTCAAACTCTTGGCTCAGGGCCAAGGTTTTGATCGCCACCACGCGGCCAATTTTGGGGTCGCGGCCTTGGTAGACCACGCCCATGGCACCCTTGCCCAGTTCTTTTTCGACTTGGTAGCGGCCCAGCATGGGTTTTTCGATGGCACCATCAGCCAGCAGCATGGTGCCGCCGGGGTGGGAGCTGCCGCCCAAAATGACGGTTTCCGCCAAGTTGCGGACTTTGTTCAATTTGGCACCCAAGTCGCGGTAGTTTTTGTCCATGCGGCCCATGTGCTCGTACACGGCTTGGGCTTTGTTGAATTGGCGTTTGCGCTCAAAGTCCAGTGCCAAGTTGCTCAGGTTGTCGAGCAGCGCGTCGCTGGCGGGCACGCGGCGGTAGCGGTCAAAAGCCATGTCGAGCTGGCCTTGTCCCTGCAAGGCCAAGCCCATCATGCGATTGGTTTCGGCGGATTCTTCATCAGAGCGGTGCTTGCCCGCTTCGGTGATTTTGAAGCGCTTGGTGGTCAATGCCAGATGGCCGCTCAGCAGCAAGAAGGCGGGCAGCACCAGTTGCAGCCACAGGTAAGCACGTGACAGCAGGCCAAACTCCAAACCCAGCAGCAGCACCAGCAACGCGGTGGTGGTGAGCGCGCCCACGCCCGCTGACAGGCGCGGCAGCAGGGCGATCAGGTACAGCGCCACCAGCAGCAACGCTCCCGCTGTGGCCGCGCCCCCCCAAGCCGGTTGCACGATGAAGTGCTCGCGCAACAAGCTAGACAGGGTGTGCGCCAGGTATTCGACCGGAGTCAACTCATGTACCGGCGAATTGACCGACGTGCCCAAGCCCGCCGCTGTGCCGCCGATCAGCACGATTTTGTCGGCATAGCGGTTGAGCGGGACTTTGTTATTGAGCACATCCACGAACGAGTCGATCTGGAACGCCGGGCGACCTTCGCGCCGAGGGTAAAACTGCGGCAGCATCATGGCCCGTGTATCCACGCTGATGCGCAGATTGCCCAACTGAACTAAGTTTTGCAGTGGGTCTAGGCGAATATCGCCCATGCCCAAGTTCAGGCTGTGGGCGGCCAATTGCAGCGCCATCGAGGGCATGGCTTGGCCGTAGTAGTTCACCAACAAGGGTTCGTGGCGCACCGCGCCATCCGCATCGGGGTACAGATTCAGATGACCCGTGCTCGCTGCCAAAGAGCCCAACATCGTCAGCGGATACTGACCGCTAGAGGCGTCCAGCGAGAAGTCTGGCACGTTGACTACTGTGTTTTTCAGCGCGAAGGGCGGCAGTGCTTGTTCGGCCCGGCCTAAAGGGGTTTCCAGTCGAAACACCGAGGGCAGCACCACATTGCCTGCGCGGTCTAAGCTGGCAGCCAGTTTGGCATCGGTGTCGAGGGCGACCTCGGCTTCGGCCATCAGCTTGAGCAGTTTGGGACGCGGGTCGTTGGCGGTGGGGTCGGCGGGGTTGTCTTGCTGCACCACCTCGCGCAGCTTGCGGATGTAGTCCAAACCCCGGTCGGTTTGCGGCTCAAAAAAGAAGGCAGTGTGGCCGATGGTTTTGGCGTGGGCTTGGTGGAGCTTGTCGATCAGCGCGGCATGCACATCACGCGGCCAAGGCCAGCGCCCTAAGGCTGCGATGCTGGCATCGTCAATGGCGATGATGGCAATGCGATCCGATGGCACGCGGGTGCTGCTGGTTAGGCCAAAGTCGTAAAAACGCCGCTCCAGCGTGCCGATCAAGTCAGTGGCTTGGTGCAGCATGAGCACTGCCAGCACCACCATCACTCCAATGAAGGTGTCAGAGCGCCAAAACGCGTTGTTCCGCGAGGATGAGATCGCCATTACCAGCCTTTGAGTTCGTCACGCATGTCCATGCTGCGCGGTGATTCACCCGGCACAAGACCTTAGCCCGCAGTGAAGGCTAAAGGCGAGCAAGTTAACAGACGAGTCCGGCCAGCACAAGCAGCCCGAGTATGCCCAGTCTTTGAGATGTTGCAAAAATACACGGCAGACGCAAAAACCGGGGCATGAGCCCCGGTTCATTGTCATGCATGACCACCGCTTGCTTGGCTAAGCGGCGGGCCCGCCAGCTTAATCTGGCTTGGGTGTGCGGCTGGCGAGTGCTTTGCCGATCACCAGTACCAATGCGGCCCCAACGATGCCAAACGCGTAATGCCAAGTTCGGTCTTGCGGCAGATAGTTCACCAAGGCGGGGTCGCTGTGGGCCATGGTGCCAGCAATCCAACCCAGCAACATGCCACCCAAGGTGATGATGAGCGGAAAGCGATCCATCAGCTTCAACACAATCTGGCTGCCCCAAACGATGATGGGAATGCTCACCAGCAACCCAAAAATCACCAACGGCATTTGATGCTGTTCACCTGCGCCTTGGGCAGCTCCGGCAATGGCAATCACGTTGTCGATGCTCATCACCAAGTCAGCGACGATCACCGTTTTCACGGCACCCCACAGCTTGTCGCTGGCTTCAATATTGTCGTGCCCGTCCTCTTCGGGAGCGAGTAACTTGACCCCGATCCACACCAGCAATGCGGCACCCACCAGTTTCAAGAACGGCACTTGCAGCAGCGTCAGGGCAAAAGCGATCAAGACGACCCGCAAAACAATCGCGCCTGCCGTGCCCCACAAAATACCTTTGGTGCGTAAATTGCCTGGTAATTGACGACATGCCAGTGCAATAACGACCGCGTTATCACCCCCCAGCAAAATGTCGATCATGATGATTTGGCCTACTGCCAACCAAAAATGAGCGGTCAGGAAGTCTTCCACGAGCAGTCCTTCAAATAAGCGCCTGAGCTAGGCGTAGTGATGAAAATAACAAAGCCGGATTGTCCCGTAGGACATCCGGCTTTGCGCTGTGGACAGCTGCAAATACCTACCCATTTCGGGTAGTTAATTTGCGACTGACGAACAGTTAATGCTTACAGCATGGCCTTGAGCAAGCGAGCCATTTCCGACGGGTTGCGGGTGATGGTGAAGCCGCACTCTTCCATGATGGCCAGCTTGGCATCAGCGGTGTCAGCGCCACCGGAGATCAAAGCACCTGCATGGCCCATGCGCTTGCCAGCCGGAGCGGTCACGCCAGCGATGAAGCCGACGATAGGCTTCTTCATGTTGGCCTTGCACCACATCGCAGCTTCAGCTTCATCGGGGCCGCCGATTTCGCCAATCATGATGACGGCGTCGGTGTCGGGATCATCGTTGAAAGCCTTCATCACGTCGATGTGCTTCAGACCGTTGATGGGGTCACCACCGATGCCGACGGCAGAAGATTGGCCCAGACCGATTTCGGTCAGCTGTGCCACAGCTTCATAAGTCAGCGTGCCGGAGCGCGACACCACGCCGATGCGACCCTTGCGGTGAATGTGACCGGGCATGATGCCGATCTTGATTTCATCGGGGGTGATCAGACCGGGGCAGTTCGGGCCCAGCAGCAAGGTCTTCTTGCCACCAGCGGCTTCCTTGGCCTTCATCTTGTTGCGCACCATCAGCATGTCGCGAACGGGGATGCCTTCGGTGATACAGATCGCCAGATCCAGATCAGCTTCAACAGCTTCCCAGATGGCGGCAGCAGCGCCAGCGGGCGGCACGTAAATCACCGACACAGTCGCGCCGGTTTCAGAAGCAGCTTCTTTGACCGAGGAGTAGATTGGGATGTTGAAAATCGACTCGCCGGCCTTCTTGGGGTTCACGCCTGCGACGAAGCATTCTTTGCCGTTTGCGTACTCTTGGCACTTTTCAGTGTGGAATTGACCGGTCTTGCCGGTAATGCCCTGAGTGATGACCTTGGTGTCTTTATTGATAAAGATGGACATGTTTGTTTTCCTTCGATCAGGGCTTACTTGACGGCCGCGACGATGGCGGTTGCTGCTTCAGCCATGGTGTCGGCAGCGATGATGGGCAGGCCGGATTCGGCCAAGATCTTCTTGCCCAGATCTTCGTTGGTGCCCTTCATGCGCACGACCAGCGGCACGGACAGGTTCACGGCCTTGCAAGCGGTGACCACGCCGTTGGCGATGGTGTCGCACTTCATGATGCCGCCGAAGATGTTGACCAAGATGCCCTTGACGTCCGGGTTCTTCAGCATGATCTTGAAGGCTTCAGTGACTTTTTCAGCCGTTGCGCCGCCGCCCACGTCCAAGAAGTTGGCTGGCTCGCCGCCGAACAGCTTGATGGTGTCCATCGTGGCCATGGCCAGACCGGCACCGTTCACCAGACAGCCGATGTTGCCGTCCAGGGAGATGTAGGCCAGATCGAACTTGGAAGCTTCGACTTCAGCCGGATCTTCTTCGTCCAGATCGCGCAGGGCCACGATTTCGGGCAGGCGGAACAGGGCGTTGGCGTCGAAGTTGAACTTCGCGTCCAGAGCCATCAGTTGGTTCTTGCTGTCGCGGTTCAGGGGGTTGATTTCCACCAGCGAAGCATCGGTGTCCATGTAGCACTGGTAGAGCTTTTGGAACACGTCAACAGCTTGGGCTGTGGATTCAGCGGGCAGGCCGATGCCATTGGCAATCTTGGTGGCTTGCTCTGCCGTCAGACCGACCAGCGGGTCGATGAATTCGGTGATGATTTTTTCGGGCGTGGAGTGCGCCACTTCTTCGATGTCCATGCCGCCTTCGCTGGAAGCGATGAACGCCAGCTTTTGCGTGGCACGGTCGGTCACGATCGAGACGTAGTATTCTTTTTGGATGTCAGCGCCGTCTTCGATGTACAGGCGACGCACTTTTTGGCCTTCGGGGCCGGTTTGGTGCGTGATCAGCTGCATGCCGAGAATGTTGCCAGCCAAGGTTTTGACGTCTTCAATCGACTTTGCAACCTTAACGCCGCCACCCTTGCCGCGACCGCCAGCGTGAATCTGGGCCTTCACAACCCAAATCGGGCCGCCCAGTTTCTGAGCGGCTTCCACCGCTTCTTGCACCGTGAAAGCCGGAATGCCACGGGGCACTGGCACACCAAATTTGCGCAAGATTTCCTTGGCTTGGTACTCGTGAATCTTCATGAGGTCTCTCTCAGGAGTGAATGATTTCGACCTGACAGCTCCGGCAACATGCCGAATTGCAGGCATTGGACATAGCAGCCGCTGAATGTATCATGCTGCAACACACCGCTGGGGCAGGTTGTAGCAGGTTGCATACGGCTCACGTAATACATAATTATATTGGTGGTGATCTGAATAGAAACTGACGAAGGAATCGTTCCACCATGATGCAAATTTTCATAGACGGCGAAGCAGGCACCACGGGACTGCAAATTCGCGAGCGTTTGCTGGCCATGCCGCAAGTGCAAATCGTCAGCATTGCGCCAGAATTGCGCAAAAATGCAGCAGCCAAGCGAGACCTGATGGCACAGGTTGATTTGGTTATTTTGTGCCTGCACGATGATGCAGCTATCGAGTCTGTCGCCATGATCGACAGCTTGCCAGGCCGCAAACCCAAGATCATTGATGCCTCTACCGCGCACCGCACTGCGCCGGGTTGGGTGTTTGGTTTCCCTGAATTGGCAGCGGGTCAGCGCGAGGCGGTGATGGCCGCCAGCCGCGTGGCCAATCCCGGTTGCTACGCCACGGGCGCGATTGCGTTGATTCGTCCTTTGGTCGAAGCGGGGTTGATTCCTGCTGATTTCCCGCTGGCGCTGCCGGCGGTCAGCGGCTACTCCGGCGGCGGTCGGCCCATGATTGAAGCGTACGAACAAGGCACAGCGCCGTTGTTTGAAGCCTACGCTTTGGGCTTGCAGCACAAGCACATCCCGGAAATCATGTGCTACACCGGGTTGACGCGCCGCCCGCTGTTCGTGCCCGCTGTGGGTAACTTCAAGCAAGGCATGTTGGTGCAATTGCCGCTGCATTTAGATATGTTGCCCGGCAGTCCCAAAGCGGCTGATTTGCATGATGCGCTGGTCGCCCATTACGCCGCCAGTGCGGCGCAAGGCGGTTGGGTCAGCGTGCAGCCCGCCACCGACAACAGCAAGCTAGATGCCTTGGCCTTGAACGACACCAACCGCTTGGAGCTGCGCGTGTTCGGCAATGATGCCTATCACCACGCTGTGCTGATCGCCCGCTTGGACAACTTGGGCAAAGGTGCCAGCGGCGCTGCGGTGCAAAACCTGCAACTGATGCTGGGCTTGTAAAGCTCAGTCGCTGCCCCACTCATCGTCAGCACCGGCCACCACGCGGCGGATCACCTCGCCGCTGAAGCCGCGTGCGGCCAAAAATCGCATTTGTTTCGCCCGCCCTGCGGCATCTGATGCGGGGGCGCTGAATTTTTTTTGCCACACTTCGCGGGCGCGTTCGGCCTCGTTGGCACGCAGCGGGGCCAGCGCGGCTTGTACCGTGGACGCATCCAAGCCCTTGCTTTGCAATTCTTGGCGGATGCGCGCGGTGCCCAAGCGACCGGCGCGCCGGTACACCACCGACTCCGCTACCCGTTGCTCATTGATAAAGCCCTTGGCCTGCAACTCGTCCAGCACCCGCGTCAGCTCGCCTTCTTCGGTTTCATGGGGGCGCAGCTTGCGCTCCAACTCCAGCCGTGAATGCTCGCGCGCTGCCAAATAGCGCAGCGCGCGGCCTTTCAGTGACAAGGTGAATGAAGTCGCCATGCGCAGCCGAGTTAGGCTTTGGCGGCCTTGCTGGGTGCGGCGGCTTCGGTGTTGTCGGGCAGCAGCGGAATGCCCAACGATGCGCGCACCTTGTTTTGCAGCTCCAGCGCCAGCGCCGGGTTTTCACGCAAAAACTCGCGGGCATTGTCGCGGCCTTGGCCGATTTTCTCGCCCTTGTAGGCATACCAAGCGCCCGACTTTTCGATGATCTTGGCGGCCACGCCCATGTCGATGATCTCACCCTCGCGGCTGATGCCTTCGCCAAACATGATGTCGAACTCCGCCGTCTTGAAGGGCGGGGCGACTTTGTTCTTCACCACCTTGACCTTGGTTTCGTTGCCGATGGCGTCTTCGCCCTTTTTGAGCGTGCCGGTGCGGCGAATGTCCAAGCGCACCGAGGCGTAAAACTTCAGCGCATTGCCGCCGGTCGTGGTTTCGGGGCTGCCGAACATCACGCCAATCTTCATGCGGATTTGGTTGATGAAGATGACCATGCAATTGGTCTTCTTGATGTGCGCGGTCAGCTTGCGCAGGGCTTGGCTCATCAAGCGTGCTTGCAGACCGGGCAGCGAGTCGCCCATTTCGCCTTCCAATTCAGCCTTGGGCGTGAGCGCGGCCACCGAGTCCACCACGATCAAATCCACCGCGCCCGAGCGCACCAGCGAATCGACGATTTCCAGCGCTTGCTCGCCCGTGTCTGGTTGGCTGATCAGCAGCTCTTGCAGGTTCACGCCCAGCTTTTGCGCATATTGAATGTCCAGCGCGTGCTCCGCATCCACAAAAGCGCAGGTGCCGCTGAGCTTTTGCATCTCGGCAATCACTTGCAGCGTCAGCGTGGTTTTGCCTGACGATTCCGGACCGTAGATTTCGACCACCCGGCCACGCGGCAGGCCGCCCACACCCAGCGCCACATCCAGCCCCAGCGAGCCGGTGGACACCACCTGGATGTCTTCAATCACCTCGCCTTCGCCCAGGCGCATGATGGTGCCTTTGCCAAATTGCTTTTCAATTTGGGCCAGCGCCACTTGCAAGGCCTTGGCTTTTTCAGCCGCAGCGAAGGCCGGTGTGCCTTTGGCGGGGGCGAGGGTGGTTGCGATTGCGTCCATGAAAATCTCCTTGAAAATCAAATGCTTGGGTGGCTCATCGTGGCTTGCGGTGCGCAAAGCTGGATGCATGGACAGGACTGTAACCCAGCCGGTTGAATTCAGTAAATAGATTTTTAAGTCAGTTTGCCTTACTATTTGCCATGCTTGAAATCTCCTCTCACGATGCTTGGCGGCTGACCCATTTGGGGCGCTTGCTGGGTCACGCCATGCGCCGTTTTGACGAGCGCGTACTGGTGCTGATGGCCAGCAATGTCCAAGTGCCGCTGGCCTTGTCGAACTTGGCGGCACGCGAAAAAGTCAGCGCCGCACACATCCACATCACCCGACATTTGGCGGTCGAAGGCTCGCGCTTGACCGACTTGGCCCAGTCAGCGGGCATGAGCAAGCAGGCGATGGGCGATTTGGTGACGCAGTGCGAGGCGTGGGGCTTGGTCACCCGCGAGGCTGATCCGCTGGATGCGCGCGCGCGGCTGATACGCTTCACGCCCACGGGCTTGGACTGGTTGGCGGCATTTCAAGCCGCCGTGGCGCAGGCCGAGGCTGAGTTCCGCGCCGCTGTGGGCGATGAAGTGGCGACTGTGGTCGCGCTGGGCTTGGAAGCCTATGCCAGTTGAGTGCGCTATGTGCAAGTGCAGCATTTAATGCCCTCGCGCATAAGCCTAGAATTTGCACCGCTGAAACAGCAATCACCTGCTGCCTAGGCGGGAGCAGCCTCAAGAAAACAAGGAGACTCAGATGCGAATTTTGATAGCCGAAGACGACCAGGTGTTGGCAGACGGCCTGCTGCGCACCTTGCGCAGTTCCGGGGCAGCGGTCGATCATGTGGCCGACGGCTCGCAAGCCGACGCGGCGCTGATGACCAACACCGAGTTTGACTTGCTGATTTTGGACTTGGGTCTGCCCAAAATGCACGGTTTGGATGTGCTGAAAAAGCTGCGCGGGCGCGGCTCGGCGCTGCCGGTGCTGATCCTCACCGCTGCTGACAGCGTGGAAGAGCGCGTCAAAGGGCTGGACTGCGGCGCAGACGACTACATGGCCAAACCCTTCAGCCTGCAAGAGCTGGAAGCGCGGGTGCGCGCCCTGACGCGCCGGGGCATGGGCGGGGCCAGTTCCACCATCAAGCACGGCCCGTTGATTTATGACCAAGCTGGTCGCGTGGCAACGATTGATGGTCGCATGGTCGAACTGTCGGCGCGTGAGCTGGGCTTGCTGGAGGTTCTGTTGCAACGCGCGGGCCGCTTGGTCAGCAAAGACCAGTTGGTCGAGCGCCTGTGCGAGTGGGGCGAAGAGGTGAGCAACAACGCCATCGAGGTCTACATCCACCGCCTGCGCAAGAAGATCGAAAAAGGCCCGATCCGCATCGCCACGGTGCGGGGGCTGGGCTACTGCCTTGAAAAAATCCCCGGCTGAAACCCCACTGCCGGAAGAGCGTTGGACGCTCAAGCTGTTCCAGCGCGAACAGCGCTCGCTGTTTGGCGAAATTCTGGACTGGATGCTCACCCCGCTGCTGCTGCTGTGGCCGGTGAGCTTGGCGCTGACCTGGCTGGTGGCCCAAGGCATTGCCGACAAGCCGTTTGACCGGGCGCTGGTCTACAACGTGCAGGCGCTGGCGCAATTGGTCAGCATCGGGCCGAAAAACCGGGTGCAGTTCAATCTGCCGCAGCCCGCCAGCGAGATTTTGCGCGCCGACGATTCGGACTTGGTCTACTACCAAGTCATCAGCCCGCATGGCGAATTTTTGAGCGGCGAGCGCGAACTGCCTCATCCGACAGACGACAGCTCCGTGGTTCCCGGTGAAGTCCATATGCGCGATGACGAGTTGCGCGGGCTGGAGGTACGCGTCGCCTACATCTGGGTCAAGTTGCCGGTGGCCAACGGGCAACCCGCGCTGGTGCAAGTCGCTGAAACCCGCGAAAAGCGCAAGGTGCTGGCCACTGAAATTATCAAAGGCGTGATGCTGCCCCAGTTCGTCACGCTGCCACTGGCGGTGCTGCTGGTGTGGCTGGCGTTGGTGCGCGGCATCAAACCGCTGAGCCAGCTTGAAGAACGCATCCGCGCCCGCAAGCCCGACGACCTCAGCCCACTCGACGAAAAAACCGTGCCGCTCGAAGTAGCCCCGCTGGTGTCGTCCGTGAATGATTTGCTGACACGGCTCAAAGACTCCATCGCCACGCAAAAACGCTTTTTGGCCGATGCGGCGCACCAGCTCAAAACTCCGCTGGCGGGGCTGCGGATGCAGGCTGATTTGGCGCTGCGCAAAGGCTCCAGCGAAGAAGAGCTCAAGCATTCGCTGATGCAAATTGGCCGCTCCAGCGTGCGTGCCACCCACACCGTCAACCAACTGCTGGCGCTGGCGCGGGCTGAG
>CALMOI010000022.1 GCA_937871735.1 uncultured Comamonadaceae bacterium | reverse complement strand
CAGGTTTTGCTGGATACCGGCGTTTTGGCGTTGGGCTTCGCTCAAGCGACCATGCGAGGTGCTGGCCGGATGGGTGATGATGGTTTTCACGTCGCCCAAGTTGGCGGTGACCGACAGCAACTGCGTCGAGTCGATCACATGAAAAGCCCGCTGGCGTGCCGTTTGCGGGTCGGTCGCCTTCACATCAAATGACACCACCGCGCCGCCCAAGCCCGATTGCTGGCGCATGGCCAACTCGTGCTGCGGGTGGCTGGCCAAGCCAGGGTAGTACACACGGCTGACTTGCGGATGCGCCTCCAGCCACTGCGCCAGCGCCAGCGCGCGGGCCGATTGGGCCTCCATGCGCAAGCCCAGCGTTTCCATGCCCTTGAGCACCACCCAAGCATTGAACGGCGACAAGCTCATGCCCGCGCTGCGCATCACCGGGATGAATTTCCCGGCCACCAAAGCTTCAGAAGCGCATAGCGCCCCGGCGATCACGCGGCCTTGGCCGTCCAGGTACTTGGTACCGGAATGCACGATCACATCCGCGCCGTACTTGGCGGGCTGTTGCAGCGCTGGGGTGCAAAAGCAGTTGTCCACCGCCAGCAGCGCGCCTGCGGCGTGAGCGATATCGGCCAAGGCGCGGATGTCGCACACATCGGTCAGCGGATTGGTCGGCGTTTCGGCAAACAGCAGCTTGGTGTTGGGGCGGATGGCGGCTTGCCACTCGGCCACATGGGTTTGGGAAACGAAGGTCGTTTCCACGCCAAACTTGCCAAACTCGCTGCCGATCAGCTTGAGCGTGGAGCCAAACACTGATTGCGAACACACCACATGGTCGCCCGCTTTGAGCACGCTCATGCACAGCAGCAGCACGGCAGCCATGCCGCTGGCGGTGCCAACGCAGGCTTCGGTGCCCTCCAGCGCGGCCAGACGCTTTTCCATGCTGGCCACGGTGGGGTTGGTGAAGCGCGAGTAGATGTAGCCCTCCTCCTCGCCCGCGAAACGGCGTGCGGCAGTTTCACAGTCGGGCTGGGTGAAGCTGGAGGTCAGGTACAGCGCTTCAGAATTCTCGCTGTACTGGCTTTTGTCCACAGCGGTGCGCACCGCGAGCGTGTCGCGGTGGTAAGTGGGAAGGTCGTTGTGATCGGTCACGTCAGGCTCCCCTCAACACTTAAAACGAGGCGTTGGGCAAGGCCAAGCGCGAGGTGTCTTCGGTGTTTTCCTCGGTGCCGACGCGGCTCTCGCCCAAGCGGCTGATGTCTTCGGCGGTGATGTCGCCAGTCACGTACACGCCATCAAAGGGGGAGGCATCAAAGCCTGCCAGATTCGGGTTCAGCGAACCCACGGCGCGCTTCATGGCTTCGACATCTTGGTAAATCAACGCGTCGCAGCCGATGATTTGGCGGATTTCTTCCACCGTGCGGCCATGCGCCACCAGCTCGGTCTTGGTCGGCATGTCGATGCCGTAGACGTTGGGGTAACGCACGGGCGGCGCGGCGCTGGCCATGTAGACCTTGCGCGCACCGGCATCACGCGCCATTTGCACGATTTCTTTGGAGGTGGTGCCGCGCACGATGGAGTCGTCCACCAGCAGCACGTTGCGGCCCTTGAAC
>CALMOI010000021.1 GCA_937871735.1 uncultured Comamonadaceae bacterium | reverse complement strand
GGCGGTGGCGTCCATCAGGGCGTCCAGTTCAGCGGGGTGGCTGAGCTTGACCTTGAAGAACCAGCCGGTGCCGGTGGGGTCTGTGTTGGCGAGCGATGGGTCGTCGCGCAGGGCTTCGTTGACTTCGGTGACTTCGCCGCTCACGGGCATGTACACGTCAGCAGCGGCTTTGACCGACTCGACCACGCCAGCGACTTCCTTTTGCGCAATGCTCGCGCCCACGGCGGGCAAGTCCACAAACACCACATCGCCCAAAGCGTCTTGTGCGTGGTGGGTGATGCCGACGGTGGCGATGTCGCCTTCCAGGCTGATCCATTCGTGGTCTTCGGTGTACTTGATGCTCATAGCGATTCCTTGGTTTGCAGTTTGCGTGGGGGGTGACAGGAAGGGCGACTCAGCCCCGGTAGTAGCGGGTAGGCACAAAGGGCAGGGCGCAGACTTCCATCGGCACGATTTTGCCGCGTACCACGGCGTTGATACGGGTGCCAATGGCGGCGCAGTCGGCGTTGACGTAGCCCATTGCAATCGGGCGGTCGATGGTCGGGCCGAGCAAGCCGCTGCTGACTTCGCCGATGCGCTGGCCGTCGGCGTTTTGCAGCTCAACGTGTTCGCGCACGGGCACGCGCTCCAGTGCGATCAGGCCGACGCGCTTGCGGCTGGCGGGGGCGCTGCCGTCCAACTGACCCAAGATGATGTCGGCACCCGGAAATCCGCCAGCGCGCGCGCCGCCGGTGCGACGCACCTTTTGCATCGCCCAGTTCAGCGCGGCTTCAACCGGCGTGGTTGTGGTGTCGATGTCATTGCCGTACAGGCACAGGCCCGCTTCCAAGCGCAGCGAGTTGCGTGCGCCGAGGCCAATGGGCGCGACTTCAGGCTGGGCCAGCAGAGCGCGGGCCAGTGCGTCAGCGTGTTCATTCGGCACGGAGATTTCAAAGCCGTCTTCGCCGGTGTAGCCGCTGCGGGTAATGAACAGATCTGCGCCGTTCCAGTTGAAGGCCGCGCCAGTCATGAACACCAGTTGGTTCACGCCGGGCAGCAAGCGGGCGAGGGCGGTGACGGCTTGCGGGCCTTGCAGCGCCAGCAGCGCCCGCTCGGGCATCGGGATGACTTCGCAGCGGCTGCCGATGCGCTCTTGAATGTGCGCGATGTCGCCGACTTTGCAAGCGCCGTTCACGATCACGAAGATGTCCACGCCGCGATTGACGAACATCAGATCGTCAATGATGGTGCCTTGCTCGGTCAGCAGCAGGCCGTAGCGTTGCTTGCCAACGGGCAGGTCGATCACATCGACGGGCATCAGGGACTCGAAGGCGGCGGCAGCATCCGCGCCGACCAAGCGCAACTGGCCCATGTGCGACACATCAAACAAACCGGCGGCGGTGCGGGTGTGGCGGTGTTCGGCCATCAGACCCGCCGGGTATTGCACCGGCATGGAATAACCGGCAAACGGCACCATGCGCGCACCCAGTTCAAGGTGCAGCGCATTCAGCGGGGTGGTGAGCAAAGTAGCAGCGGACATGGCGGAGTTCCCGAAAGCAAAAGGGCCAAAAACACCACGGAGCTGGTGCGCCGTGGGCTGCCCTCTCTGTCCGCTTTACCTGAGAGATTCGCCGGGTCTGCATCGCACCCAAGTGGCACGGCAAACTGCGGGTTGCTCCTTCGGTGGACTGGGTGTGACCAGTCTCTCTCCAGGGAGGAAACGTCTTTGCAGACGGTTGTCAGTCCTTTTGCCTGAGCGTTCAGGGTCTGCATCTGCAAACCTCCTGCGCCTTCGGCGGTCTGCGCGGGGCAGACTCTCTCCTGACAAGGCGGCGAGTGTAGCCGATGCCGACTTGATCAGGGCGGCTTTTACGCCGCTTGTTCGGACGGCAGCAGCATGGCAATGCGCTCGCTGATCGAGTCGGCGCGATCGTGACCAGCGACTTTTTCGATCTCGTTGATCAGCAGGTGCGAGGCGGCCAACATGCTTTCGCGGTCTTTGGCTTGGCGCAGCGCTTCCCGGAAAATCTCGGCCAGCTTGGGGTCACGCCGTGCAAACATGCGCTCGCAAATGTCAAACAAGAACATGCGCGTGGTGGCCAGCGAGCGGCGGCCTTCAAACGGATCGGCAGCGGCCTGAATGGCTTGCGTGGTTTCGGGGCTGGGGTAGGTCGAACGCGGGCTGGCAGTGTCAGCGACGTGGTCTTCAATGATGGGGGGTTGCGTGGGCTCAAAGCCCGTTGGCAGGGTGCTGCTTGGCCTGAACGGCGGCGTGCCTGCCGCCAGGCTGCTGCTGCTGCTGGCGCGACGCTCTAAGTAACCCTCGCGGATCAGCTTGAGTGCGAGGTCGTAGCCCTCACCGTCAAATACAGACTTGTAATTTTCGAGTGAACGTGTGCCATCCGCCAGCAACAGCAGGCTGCGCTCACGTTGGCTCAGACTGCGGTTGCCAGGTCGTAATTCGGCCCGAGCTTTGTCAGTTTTGTGCAGGAACATGGCGTTACCCCCGTGTTAATACTTAATTTTGTCGATGAAGTGTGACAAAAATGTGAATACTGAAGTATTAACCTTGGGGTTGGCCGTCACGCATTTTTGGATGTCTGCCCCAGAAAGGGGCAGAGTTTGCGCTTACATGCCCGCGTAGTTCGGCCCGCCGCCGCCTTCGGGCGTGACCCAGGTGATGTTTTGCGTCGGGTCTTT
>CALMOI010000020.1 GCA_937871735.1 uncultured Comamonadaceae bacterium | reverse complement strand
GACAAAGAACACCAGTTGGTCAAACCCAGCAAACAGGGGCGCGATTTCGTCGCGCAATGCGCCGGTGTAGGCGTGCAGCGGGTTGGGCAAACCAGCAAAGGCGCTGGCAAATTTGGCAGCGGTGCAAATCTGCGCTTGCGGCAGTTCACGCGCCAGCGCAGCGGCTTGCGCCGCGCCGTGCTTGGTGATGGCGATCAGGCACAGGCGCACTTGCTCAGGCGCGATGGCGGGTGCGGACAACACCACGTCGGTTGCGGTACTCATGACTCGGATTCCTCAGTAGACAGCTCAGTGGCAAGCTCGCTGGGCAAGCTGGTTTTTTTCAGGCAGCCTTTGATGCGCTCGCCCCGGATGCGGTGCGGGTTTTTCACAATCATCAGCGAGAGGTAGCTGACCTTCAGGCCGCGCAGCGCGGGCAAATCCGGCCCGGCCACGCAGCGTTCGTCCGGCGCGCCCACCCGTTCGATGAACTGGGTGTGGGGCAGCAAATCACGGCGTTCCAGCCAGTCGATCAGCTCGTCCATCAGCGGCTTGACCTTCATCAGCACCAAGGTGTCGAAGTCGGGCAGCAGCCGATCGACCGCACTCACGCCGTAAGCGGCGGGCACGATGGCGATGGTGTCGTCTTGCTCAGACAGCGGCATGTTGCGGGCAGCGCACGCGGCGGCGAAGGCATTGACCCCGGCAATCACCTGGCTGTCGATGCGCGCATCCAGCGCCCGCACGGTGCGCGCCAAGTGGCCGAAAGTGGCATAGGTGCTGGCGTCGCCTTCCACCAAAAACAGCACGTCTTGCCCGGCTTGCAGCCACGGCAGCACGGTCTGGGCGGCGCGCAACCAAGCGCGGGTCAGCTTGTCGGCATCGTGCGTCATCGGGAACAGCAGGGCTTGGTGCTGCGCGGGCAGCGCAGCCTCGGCGCGCTGCACGATGTCGAAGGCATAGCTGGGCGTTTTGGTGCTGCGCGTGGGGTAAGTCCAAATCGCGTCGCGGCGCTGCAACTGCGCCCAGGCGGCGCGGGTGATCAGCCCCGGATCGCCCGGCCCGAGCGACACGCCAATCAAGCGCCCCAGCGCCGGGCTGGCGACGGCGGGATCAACGGCGGGGTCAACGGCTGGAGCGGCGGCTGAGACGGTGGTGGTGTGCGAGCTCATGCGCCCTCCTTCGGTACGGCAGATGTGGTGGACACGGTGGGCGCGGTGGGCACGGCTTGGGCGCAGACGATCCACACCGGGTTTTCTGCGGCCATGCGGTGCATGTGCAAGATGGGTTTGCTGCGGGCGGCTTGCAGTTGCAGCACATCCCAATCGGCCTTCAACGCTTCCAGGGTTTGGGTCGCCAGGGCCAAGTTTTCGAGGGTGACAAAGTTCATCACCAACTGGCCGCCGGGGCGCAGGCGGCGCAAGATCAACGCAATCAGCTCCGACAGCTCACCGCCCGAGCCACCGATGAAGACGGCGTCCGGGTCAGGCCAGCTGTCCAGCGAATCGGGCGCTTTGCCGTGTACCAAGGTGTGGTTGCTCAGCTCAAAAGCGCGTTGGTTGCGGCTGGCAATGGCAAAGTCGGCTTCGTTTTTTTCGATGGCCCAGACGTGACCTTGGGGGCACAAGCGCGCCGCCTCCAGCCCCACCGAGCCACTGCCCGCGCCGATGTCCCACACCCGGCTGTCGGCCCGCAGTTGCAGCCGCGCCAGCGACACGGCCCGCACTTCTTGTTTGGTGATCAAACCTTTTTCAGGCTGGCGCTGCTGGTAAGCCGCGTCGGCCAGACCAAAACGCACCGGGTTAGATCGGGCTTGGCTGCGCCACAGCAGCACAACGTTCGGGTCGGCAAAGGTTTGCTGGGCCGCGTCGTGCGGGCTGAGGTCGGCGCAGACGCGCTCTTGCGGCTGGCACAGGCATTCGGCCACGGCCATTTGGAAGGCATCGCCCAGCCCCTCGGCCAGCAGCAAGCGGGCGATGCGGGCGGGGGTGTTGTGCGGGCTGGTCAGCACCGCCAGCCGGTCGTGCTGGCGCAGGGCTTGGGCCAGCGCGTACAGG
Source organism: uncultured Comamonadaceae bacterium (assembly GCA_937871735.1). GTDB lineage: Bacteria > Pseudomonadota > Gammaproteobacteria > Burkholderiales > Burkholderiaceae_C > CALMOI01. Next base: position 429 of record CALMOI010000020.1, on the reverse strand, counting down.
CCGTGGCCGGGGGCTGCGCCCACCTGCCACTCGCCCGCGTCCGGCGCATGCACCGAGACGATGCGCGCGTCCTGCCACGCCAGCCCGATGCGGGCGCACGCCAGTTGCAGGGTCGAGACGTTGGGCAGCACCTCAATCGCTTCCAGACACAGGCGCGAGGCCAAGTAGCTGGCAATGCCGTGGCACAGCGGGTCGCCCGTCGCCAGCACCACGCTGCGCAGCTGCTGCTCGCGCGCTTGCTGCACCCAGCCGGGCACGGCGCTGAGGTGGCCGGTCAAGTCGCGCTGCACGGCGTGGGGAGCCAGCTCCCCGGCCAGCAGCGCCAGGGTGCGGCTGCCGCCGATCACCACGTCAGCGCAGCGCACATGGGCGAGCGCGGTGGCGCTCAGGCTGGCCACGCCGTCGTCCAAGATGCCGATGATGCGGCAG
>CALMOI010000019.1 GCA_937871735.1 uncultured Comamonadaceae bacterium | reverse complement strand
CAAGCCGACACGGTCGCTGGCCGAGATGCTGAGCAGCCAGCGCTGGGCTTTTTCGTCAGGGCGCAGATCCACACGCGGCGAAAACGGGAAGCTCTTAACACGGCGCGACACCCGGCCTTGGCTGGGGCGCGGCAGCGGGCCGGGGTGCTCCAGCGTGTAGGCCAGTCCGCTTTCCACCATCGTGACCAGTTCGCGGTAGTGCTCAGGCAGCATCGCCGAGACGATTTGGAAGGTGTCCAGCGCGTAGCCGTTGTTGGTGGTGTGGACTTTGGCGTCCAAGATGCTGAAGCTGGCTTGGTCAAAGTAGCCGCACAGCCGCGCGAACAAGTCGGGCTTGTCGGGCGCATACACCACGACTTGCAAGCCCTCGCCCAAATGCGATTGGCGGGCCCGCACAATGGCTTTGGCCGGTGATGAAGCTGCCGCTGCATCGCTGGCGCTGAGCACATGGCGGGCCAGATGGCGCGTGTGCCAAGCGATGTCGGCGGCATCGTGGCGCATGAAGTAGCCCACGTCCAGCGTGTCCCACAGGGCTTTATGGCCTTCAAACGGCTCGGAGTGCAGGGCCAGTGTGACCAAGGCTTCGCGTTTGCGGGCCTCGACATCGGCGCTGGAATCGGGTTCGCGTCCGCCCAGCACGCGCAGGGTGTAGCGGTACAGGTCTTCCAGCAACTTGCCTTTCCAGGCGTTCCAAACTTTGGGGCTGGTGCCGCGTATGTCGGACACGGTGAGCAGGTACAGCGCCGTCAAATAGCGTTCATTGCCGACACGTTGAGCGAATTGGCGGATCACGTCTGGGTTGCTCAGATCCGACTTTTGCGCAACTTGGCTCATCGACAAGTGTTCGCTGACCAAGAACTCGATCAGCTTGGCATCGTCGCGGCTGATGCCGTGTTCGCGGCAAAAGCGGCGCACTTCGACACGGCCCAGTTGCGAGTGGTCGCCGCCCCGGCCTTTGGCGATGTCGTGAAACAGCGCCGCCACGTACAGCACCCAAGGCTTGTCCCAGCCCGCCGCCAGTTGCGAGCAAAACGGATACTCGTGCGCGTGCTCGGCAATGAAAAAGCGGCGCATGTTGCGCAACACCATCAAGATGTGCTGATCGACGGTGTAGACGTGAAACAGGTCGTGCTGCATTTGCCCGACGATGCGGCGAAACACCCACAGGTAGCGCCCCAGCACCGAGGTTTGATTCATCAGCCGCATGGCATGGGTGATGCCTGCGGGCTGCTGCAAGATGCGCAAGAATGTGCTGCGGTTGACCGGGTCGTGCCGGAAGGCGCTGTCCATCACGCTGCGGGTGTTGTAGAGCGCCCGCAAGGTGCGCGCCGACAAGCCGCGCAGCCCCAAATGCGTTTGGTAGATCAGGAAGGTTTCCAAAATCGCGTGCGGGTGCTTGTCGTACAGATCGTCGCTGGCGACTTCGATCATTCCGGCTTTTTCAAAAAAGCGTTCATTGATCGGGCGCAGTGCGTGGGTGTGGCCGCCTTTGAGTTTTTGCAGCTGCTCTTCGATGTTGAGCATCACGATTTGGTTGAGCTGCGTCACCGCCTTGGCGGCCCAGTAGTAGCGGCGCATCAGCACTTCGCTGGCGCGCAGGGCGGGGCGGCCATCGGCGGTGGTTTGGTTGCTGTAGCCAAAAGATTCAGCCACCACGGTTTGCAGGTCAAACACCAGTCGGTCTTCGCGGCGGTTGGCCAGCAAGTGCAGCCGCGTGCGAATCAGGCTAAGCAGCGCTTCGTTGTGCTTGATTTGGCTGGCTTCTAGCGGGGTCAGCAG
>CALMOI010000018.1 GCA_937871735.1 uncultured Comamonadaceae bacterium | reverse complement strand
GGGTCATGTTGTGAGATTCCTAAATAGGGTTGAAAGGACGTGTTGCTTAGAGCGCGGCTTCGAGAATGCGGCGACTCACGGCCAAGGTGATGTCGCGCTGCTCGCCGAGCTGCGTCATGCCGTGCTCTTCCAGCTGAGCCACCACGGTGTCGATGTCTTTGGCACCCAGACCGTGGTCTTTCAGGCGGGTCGGAATGCCCATTTGCTCAAAGAAGGCGCGGGTTGCCTCAATGGCAGCGGTGACACGCTCTTCTTCCGTGCCGGTGGTGATGCCCCAGACACGTTCGCCGTACTGCAGCAGCTTGGCGTGTTTTTGCACGCGACGCTCTTGCAGCAGCGACGGCAGCACGATGGCCAATGTTCGGGCGTGATCGATGTTGTGCAGGGCGGTCAACTCATGACCAATCATGTGGGTCGCCCAGTCTTGTGGCACGCCAGCGCCAATCAAACCGTTGAGCGCCAGGGTGGCGGTCCACATGAGATTGGCGCGGTCGTCATAAACAGGTTCTGGGGCGGTCAGCAGCCTGGGGCCCACTTCAATCAGCGTCTGCAGCAGCCCTTCGGCAAAGCGGTCTTGCACCGGTGCACTCGATGGGTAGGTGAGGTACTGCTCCACCGTGTGCACAAAAGCATCCACCACGCCATTGGCGATTTGCGGCATGGGCAGGGTGTAGGTTTTGGCGGGGTCCAATACCGAGAACAGCGGAAACACCTTGGGGCTGCGAAATGGTCGCTTCGCACCAATGTCACGGCGAGTGATGACTGCCGCACTGTTCATCTCAGACCCTGTTGCGGGCAAGGTGAGCACCGTGCCAAACGGCAAGGCCTGGGTGATCTTGCCGCCCCAGCTTAGAAGAATATCCCACGGATCGCCCTCAAACAGTGCGGCGGCAGCTATGAATTTAGTCGCATCAATGACGGAGCCGCCCCCCACCGCCAGCAAGAAGGTAAAGCCGCCGTCGCGCACTTGCTTGACCGCTTCCATGGCGTTGTCAAAACTGGGGTTGGGCTCGATGCCGCTGAAAGTGGCGTGGACGCGCTCGCCCAAGGCTTGGCGCACTTCACCCAAGGTGCCTGTTTTTTCAGCACTGGCGCCGCCGACCAAGATCAGCACTTTGGCGTCAGCGGGGACCAGCTTGGCGATATCGGCAATGCGGTCTTTGCCAAAGACGATCTTGGTGGGGTTGTGAAAGTCAAAGTTCAA
>CALMOI010000017.1 GCA_937871735.1 uncultured Comamonadaceae bacterium | reverse complement strand
CCGTCGATTTCGGCCCCAACTACGACGGCAGCGAAAAAGAACCGCTGGTGCTGCCCAGCAAACTGCCCAACCTGCTGGTGAACGGCTCTGCCGGTATCGCCGTGGGCATGGCCACCAACATCCCGCCGCACAACCTCAACGAAGTGGTTGATGCCTGCCTGCACTTGCTCAAGCACCCCGAAGCCAGCATCGACGAGCTGATGGAAATCATCCCCGCGCCGGACTTCCCCACCGCCGGGATCATTTACGGCATCAACGGCGTGCGCGATGGCTACCGCACAGGCCGAGGCCGCGTGGTGATGCGCGCCAAGTGCCACTTTGAAGACATCGACCGGGGCCAGCGCCAAGCCATCATCGTCGATGAGTTGCCATACCAGGTGAACAAGAAGACCCTGCAAGAGCGCATGGCCGAGCTGGTTCACGAAAAGAAGATCGACGGCATCAGCCACATCCAAGACGAGTCTGACAAGTCCGGCATGCGGCTGGTCATCGAACTCAAGCGCGGCGAAGTGCCCGAGGTGGTGCTCAACAACCTGTACAAGCAGACCCAGTTGCAAGACACCTTCGGCATCAACATGGTGGCGCTGGTTGATGGTCAGCCCAAACTGTGCAACCTCAAGGACTTGATCAGCGTCTTCTTGCAGCACCGCCGCGAAGTGGTCACGCGCCGCACGGTGTTCGAGCTGCGCAAGGCGCGCGACCGGGGCCATGTGCTGGAAGGCTTGGCCGTGGCACTGGCCAACATTGACGACTTCATCGCCATCATCCGCAGTGCGCCCACGCCGCCGGTGGCGAAAATCGGTCTGATGGAGCGCGCTTGGGACAGCGAGTTGGTGCGCCAAATGCTGACCCGCACTCGCGCCGATGGCGGCGTGATCAACGCGGACGACTACCGCCCCGAAGGGCTGGAGCGCGATTTCGGCATGGGCGCGGACGGCCTGTACCGCCTGTCAGAGACGCAAGCGCAAGAAATTTTGCAAATGCGCCTGCAACGCCTGACCGGCTTGGAGCAAGACAAGATCGTCGCCGAATACAAAACCGTGATGGCCGAGATTGAAGACCTGCTCGACATCTTGGCCCGCCCAGAGCGCGTGTCCGCCATCATCAGCGACGAGCTGAACGTGATTCGCTCGGAATTCGGCCAATCCAAGTTGGGTGCGCGCCGCAGCCACATTGAGCACAGCGCCTACGACCTCTCCACCGAAGACCTGATCACGCCCACCGACATGGTGGTCACGCTCAGCCACAGCGGCTATATCAAAAGCCAGCCGCTGTCGGAATACCGCTCGCAAAAGCGCGGCGGGCGCGGCAAGCAAGCCACCGCCACCAAAGACGACGATTGGGTTGATCAACTCTTCATCGCCAACACGCACGACTACATCCTGTGCTTCTCCAACCGAGGCCGCCTGTACTGGCTCAAGGTCTGGGAAGTGCCGCAGGGCTCGCGCGGCTCACGCGGTCGGCCCATCGTCAACATGTTCCCGCTGCAAGAGGGCGAAAAAATCAACGTCGTGCTGCCGCTGACGGGCGAGGCCCGCACCTTCCCGGCGGATCACTACGTGTTCATGTCCACCAGCATGGGCACCGTGAAAAAGACCGCGCTCGACGACTTCAGCAACCCGCGCAAGGCCGGCATCATTGCCGTGGACTTGGACGAGGGCGACTACCTGATCGGTGCTGCATTGACCGATGGTCAGCACGACGTGATGCTGTTCAGCGACGGTGGCAAGGCCGTGCGCTTTGACGAAAACGACGTGCGTCCGATGGGCCGCAACGCCCGGGGCGTGCGCGGCATGATGCTGGAAGACGGCCAAAGCGTGATCGCCATGCTGGTGGCCGAGCAAACCGCCGAAACCACCGCGCCCACCGAAGGTGAAGCTGCCGATGAAGTGCGCCCGGTTCACAGCGTGCTCACCGCCACCGAAAACGGCTACGGCAAGCGCACCAGCATCACCGAATACACCCGCCACGGTCGCGGCACCAAGGGCATGATCGCCATCCAGCAGTCTGAGCGCAACGGCAAGGTGGTCGCCGCCACGCTGGTGCAGCCTGAAGACGAAATCATGCTCATCACCGACAAGGGCGTGCTGGTGCGCACCCGCGTCAGCGAAATCCGCGAAATGGGCCGCGCCACCCAAGGCGTGACCTTGATTGGCTTGGATGCCGGTTCGCGCCTGAGCGGCCTGCAACGCATCGTCGAAAACGATGCCAACGTCAGCGGAACCGATGCCGATGCCAGCGCAGACAACGCTGCTGAAGCCGCCCCCAGCGCCACGCCCGACGACGCGGCACCTTCTGCCGAGTAAGCCAACTCCAGCCCCGCCAACACGCCCGCCCTTTCCTCTTTCACGCCCGCCCACATTGACCATGAACCGTCCCTACAACTTCTCCGCAGGCCCCGCCGTCATGCCCCCCGAAGTGCTGCAACAAGCCGCCAGCGAAATGCTGGACTGGCACGGCAGCGGCATGGGCGTGATGGAGATGAGCCACCGGGGCAAGGAGTTCATCTCGATTTGTGAGCAGGCTGAAGCGGATCTGCGTGAGCTGCTGGCCGTGCCCGCCAACTACCGCATCTTGTTCATGCAAGGCGGCGGTTTGGCTGAAAACGCCATCGTGCCGCTGAACCTGTCGCAAGGCGGCACGGCAGACTTTGTGCTGACCGGCAGCTGGAGCCAGAAGTCACACAAAGAAGCGGGCAAGTACTGCACCGCCCACGTCGCCGCCAGCGGCGCTGACAGCCAGTTCACCCAGATTCCGGCAGCGGCGAGCTGGCAACTGGCCGCCGATGCACGCTACGTGCATATTTGCAGCAACGAAACCATCCACGGCGTGGAGTTCCATGAGCTGCCCGACCTGAAAGCTTTGGGCTCAGACGCGCCGCTGGTGATCGACTTTTCGTCGCACGTGGCCTCGCGGGCGGTGGATTGGTCGCGGGTCGGCTTGGCGTTTGCCGGGGCGCAAAAGAACATCGGCCCCGCCGGTTTGACCTTGGTCGTGGTGCGTGAAGACCTGCTGGGCCACGCTTTGGCCATCTGCCCCAGCGCCTTCAACTACCAAACCGTGGCCGACAACGCCTCGATGTACAACACGCCGCCCACCTACGCGATCTACATGGCCGGGCTGATCTTTCAGTGGCTGAAAGCGCAAGGCGGCGTGGCTGCGATGGAGCAGCGCAACATCGCCAAAGCGCAACTGCTGTACGCGGCCATTGACGGCTCTAGCGTGTTCTTCAACCCCATCGCGCCGGAATGCCGCTCGCGCATGAACGTGCCTTTCTTCCTGCGCCAGCCCGGTGACAACAACGCGGGCTACGACGCATTCTTGGCGCTGGCCAAGTCGCGTGGCTTGTTGCAGCTCAAAGGCCACAAGTCGGTGGGCGGACTGCGCGCCAGCCTCTACAACGCCATGCCCATTGAAGGCGTGCAAGCGCTGGTGGACTGCATGAGCACCTTTGAACAAACCTTGGCCTGAGGCTTGCCCATGACCACCCCCATCCAATCTGACGGCTTGGCCGCCTTGCGCGTGCAAATTGATGCACTTGACCAGCAACTGCTGTCGCTGCTGAACCAACGCGCCCACGTGGCCGAGCAAGTCGGCGAAATCAAACGGGCTGAAGGCTCGCCGTTTTTCCGGCCCGACCGCGTGGCGCAAGTCATCGAAAAAATCCAGCGCGCCAACCAAGGCCCGCTGCAAAACCAGCATGTGGCTGCGATCTGGCGCGAGATCATGTCGTCTTGCCTGTCGCTGGAAGCGCCGCAGCGCGTGGCCGTGCTTGGGCCGCAAGGCACCTTCTGCGAGCAAGCCGCCATCGAGTTCTTTGGCAGCGCCGCCAACTTGATCTACTGCGCCAACTTTGACGAAGTGTTCCACGCCACCGCCGCAGGCACCGCGCAGTTCGGCGTGGTCGGCATGGAAAACTCCACCGAAGGCGTGGTCGCCCGTTCGCTCGATTTGTTCTTGCGCTCGCCGGTGCATGTGGTGGGCGAAGTCAGCTTGCTGGTGCGTCACAACCTGCTGCGCCAAGTCAACACGCTCGACGGCATTGAAGTCGTGCTGGCCCACCCGCAAGCGCTGGCCCAGTGCCAAGGCTGGCTGAGTCAACACCTGCCGCACGCCGAGCGCCGCGCCGTCTCCAGCAACGCCGAGGGCGCACGTTTGGCAGCCACCAACCCGGCTTGGGCTGGCTTGGCCAGCGAGCGCGCCGCCGCCCAGTTTGGCCTGCACATCGTGGCCCACGCTATTCAAGACGAAGCCTACAACCGCACCCGTTTTGCGGTGATTTGCCTGCCGCAAACGCTGGCGATGCCTCCTGTTTCAGGCAAAGATTGCACCAGCCTCGTTGTCTCTGTTCCCAACCGGCCAGGGGCGGTGCATGATCTGCTTGTACCACTAAAGCATTACGGGGTCTCTATGACGCGTTTCGAGTCGCGCCCGGCGAAATCAGGGCAATGGGAGTATTACTTCTACATCGACATCGCCGGACACTCGTCGCAACCCAACGTCAGTGCGGCGCTCAAAGAGTTGCAAAGCCTGTGCGCTTTCTACAAAGTTCTGGGCAGCTACCCAGTGGGTGACTGACATATATAAAAACCAATACAAAGGGGATAAAGCGGATGTTTGAACAACTTGGATTGATCGGCTGCGGCTTGATGGCGGGCTCCTTCGCGCTGGCAATGAAGCGCGCTGGCTTGGTCAAGCGTGTGGTGGGCTACAGCAAGTCGCCCTCCACGACCAGTCGCGCCATGCAAATGGGCGTGATTGATGTCGAAGCCCCCTCAGCGCTGATGGCGGCTTCGGGCTCAGACATCGTGCTGCTGGGCGTGCCGGTATCGGCCACCGAGGCCTCGCTCAAGGCCATCCGCCACCTGATCACGCCCAACATGCTGATCATGGATGTGGGTTCCACCAAACGCGATGTGGTTGATGCCTCCCGGCGCGTGCTGCGCGATCAAATCGGCGGCTTCGTGCCCGCGCACCCGATTGCAGGCAGCGAAAACGCAGGCGTAGACAACGCCAATGTCGATCTGTTCGTGGGCAAGCAAGTCATCTTGACCCCGATTGAGCGCACCCGCACCGTGCAGTTGCAGCAAGCCGTGGATCTGTGGACGGCACTGGGTTGCCATGTCGTCAAGATGTCGCCCGAGTCGCACGACTCGGCCTTTGCCGCCGTCAGCCACTTGCCGCATTTATTGGCCTTTGCGCTGATGAACGCCATCACCAACCAACCGCAGGGGCGGGACTTTTTATCGCTGGCCGGGCCGGGTTTCCGCGACTTCACGCGCATCGCCGCGAGTGATCCCAAAATTTGGCGCGACATCATGATGACCAACCGCGAAGAGCTGCTGGAGCAATCCAAGATGTTCCAGCGGGCGCTGCAAGCGTTTGAACAAACCATCACCGGCGGCAATGCCAATGCGCTGGAAAACCTGATCACCCAAGCCAGCCAAACGCGCTCGCACTGGCGCATCAGCGGCCCGCGCTCACACCGAAATCCCTAATTACTTCATGTTCGCTACCGAATTTCTGGATGTGCCACCGCTGGTCAACGCGGGCGGCAGCATCACTTTGCCCGGCTCCAAGAGCATCTCCAACCGCGTGCTGCTGCTGTCGGCGCTGTGCCACGGCACCACCGTGATCCACGATTTGCTGGACTCGGACGACACCCGCGTCATGCTGGCCGCGCTGGCGCAGTTAGGTTGCGAACTCAGCACCTCAGGCAGCACCGTGACCATCACCGGGCTGGGCGGTCGGCCACCGCAGTCACCAGCAAAGCTGTTCATGGGCAACGCGGGCACCGCCATTCGTCCACTCACCGCCGTGCTGTCGGTGCTGGGCGGCGATTTCACTTTGTCAGGCGTGCCGCGCATGCACGAGCGCCCGATTGGCGACTTGGTTGATGCCCTGCGCCAACTGGGCTGCGCCATCACCTGCACAGCCAACGAGGGCTACCCGCCGCTGCACATCGGCACGCCCGACTTGAAGCTGAACGAGCCCATCCGCGTGCGCGGCGATGTCTCCAGCCAGTTCCTCACCGCACTGCTGATGGCGCTGCCCTTGGTCGCCAAGCAAGATGTGGTGATCGACGTGGTGGGCGAGCTGATCTCCAAGCCTTACATCGAAATCACGCTGAACCTGCTGGCGCGCTACGGCATCGTGGTGCAGCGCGAGGGCTGGCAACGCTTCACCATTCCTGCGGGCAGCCGCTACCAGTCGCCAGGCGAGATCCACGTCGAGGCCGATGCCTCTTCGGCCAGCTACTTCATCGCGCTGGGTGCGATCTCCACCCCGGCAGCGGGCCAAAGCGCGGTGCGGATTCAGGGCGTGGGCGCGGCCTCGATTCAGGGCGACATCCGCTTTGTCGAAGCCGCCGAGGCGATGGGCGCGCGCATCAGCAGCGGCCCCAACTGGCTGGAAATCTCGCGCGGCAGTTGGCCCCTGAAGGCCATCAGCATGGACTGCAACCACATCCCCGACGCCGCCATGACACTGGCGGTGATGGCGCTGTATGCCGACGGCACCACCACCCTGAGCAACATTGCGAGCTGGCGCGTCAAAGAAACCGACCGCATCGCCGCGATGGCCACCGAGCTGCGCAAGCTGGGCGCGGTGGTCGAAGAAGGCGCGGACTTCATCCGCGTCACCCCGCCTGCCACGCTGGCCGACTGGCGCGCAGGCACCATCCACACCTACGACGACCACCGGGTTGCCATGTGCTTTTCGCTGGCCGCCTTCAACCCGGCGGGCCTGCCGGTGCGTATCGAAGACCCCAAGTGCGTGGCCAAGACCTTCCCCGACTACTTCGAGGCGCTGTTCGCCCTAGCGCAAACCGCCCCGAACGGCGTGCCGGTGATCTGCATCGACGGCCCCACGGCATCCGGCAAAGGCACGGTAGCCGCCGCTGTGGCGCAAAAACTGGGCTACCACTTTCTGGATTCCGGGGCCATGTACCGCATCACCGCGCTGGCTGCGTTGCGCGCAGGCTACGCGATTGATGCCGAACACGAAGCGCGCATTGCCGACTTGGCCCGCACCCTGCCCGTGCGTTTTGACGGCGGCCTGATTTACCTGGGCACCGACGACGTGACCGAAGCCATCCGCACCGAAGAAGCCGGGATGAACGCCTCGCGCGTGTCGGCGCTGGGTCAGGTGCGCGCCGCGCTGGTCGAGCTGCAACACAGCTTTCAGCGTCTGCCCGGCTTGGTGGCCGACGGGCGCGACATGGGCACGGTGATCTTCCCTGCTGCACCGCTCAAAATCTACATGACCGCCAGCGCCGCTCAGCGGGCGGAGCGGCGCTACAAGCAATTGATTTCCAAAGGCATTCCCGCTACACTCGACGCTCTTCGCGCCGACTTAGAAGCCCGCGATGCTCGTGATTCATCTCGCAGCGTCGCGCCTTTGAAACCAGCCGAAAACGCCTTGCTGCTAGACAACTCCACACTCACCATCGAAGCCTCGGTGGACTGTGTGCTGAACTGGTGGCAAGAGCGGCTGCCGTTCAAGGCTGCTTGAGCGGAAACACCCTAGGCCCACTCAGCCCCCGCCGCACTGCATGTGCATCGGTTGAGTGGCTCGACAACCCAACGCGGACTCCTCCGCAACCCAAGTCGCAATCAGCTTCTGGAAACGCTGGCATGTCGCCACCGTAAAACCTGATTGCGCACCAGGAAAATCAATGTCTGAATCTTTTGCCGACCTGTTTGCCGAATCGCTGCAACACACTGAGATGCGTCCGGGCGAAGTCATCACCGCTGAAGTCGTGCGCATCGAGCACAGCTTCGTGGTGGTCAACGCTGGTCTGAAGTCTGAAGCCTACGTTCCCCTTGAAGAGTTCAAGAACGACAAGGGCGAAGTGGAAGTCGAAGTCGGTGACTTTGTGTCGGTGGCCATCGGTTCCATCGAAAACGGCTACGGCGACACCATCCTGTCGCGCGACACCGCCAAGCGTCTGGCTTCGTGGATGAGCCTGGAAAAGGCCCTGGAATCCGGCGAATTCGTCACCGGCACCACCA
>CALMOI010000016.1 GCA_937871735.1 uncultured Comamonadaceae bacterium | reverse complement strand
CCGCACAAGGTCAAGTACGCCGTGTCGGGCTGCCCGCGCAACTGCGCTGAAGCCGGTATCAAAGACGTGGGCATCATCGGCGTGGACTCGGGCTGGGAAATGTACGTGGCGGGCAACGGCGGCATCAAAACCGAAGTGGCGCACTTCTTCACCAAGCTGAAAACTTCAGACGAAGTGATGGAGTACACCGGCGCGTTCATCCAGCTCTACCGTGAAGAAGGCTGGTACCTGGAACGAACCGTGCATTACGTGAACCGCGTGGGCTTGGACTACGTGAAGGACAAGATCTTGAACGACGAAGCCGGTCGCAAAGCCCTGTGGGAACGCCTGCAATTCAGCCTGGACGGCGAACCTGATCCGTGGTTCGACTTCAAGGACGCTGCCGTCGATACCCGCCAATTTGAAGCCATCAAGGCTTAAACACTAAAACCCACTTTCCTGATTCAGCTATGCAACGCAGACACTTCATCACCCTTGGCACCAGCGCTTTCCTGGCGGGCATGGGGCTTCCCGCCCAAGCCCAGATCAGTGACTTGCACGATGCCATCAACAAAGCGGGCCGTCAGCGCATGCTCAGCCAGCGCATGAGCAAAGCGTGGCTGGCCCTGGTGCATGAAATTGAAATGCCCTTGGCGCAGCAAGTGCTGAACAAATCGGTGACCGTGTTCGAGCAGCAACTGGCCGACCTGAAAGCCTACGCCCCCACCGCAGAGATCAAAACCACTTACGGCAAGGTCGATGTGGCGTGGCAAGAGTTCAAAGCCGTGCTGGTGGGTGCGCCGCCCAAGCGCTCGAACGCCGCCGCACTGCTGCAAGCCGATGCCAAGCTGCTGGCGCTGGCCAACCAAGGCACCACCCAGTTTGAAGCCGCGCTGGGCAAATCGGGCGGTTACTTGGTCAACATGGCGGGCCGCCAGCGCATGCTCAGCCAACGCATGGCCAAATTTCAATTGGCGGCCATGCTGCCGGTGGATGCGGTGACCTCGCAAGCCGAGCTGACCAAATCCCGCACCGAGTTCTCCGCCGCGATGGACGTGCTGCGCAACGCCCCCGAAACCACGCTCCGCATCAAAGAAGAGCTGGCGCTGGCCGAAGGGCAATGGCTGTTTTTTGACTCCGCACTGCGCCGCCCCAGCTTGGGCGGCGACACCAAACCGCTGAAAGACGTGTTCGTGACCAGCGAAACCTTGCTGACCACGATGGACACCATCACCGGCCTGTACACCGGCTTGAAAGCCTGATTGAGTTGAACAAAGGAGCATTCACATGACCCAATGGAAAGAAATTTGCCGCGTCGAAGACATCCCCGTGCTAGGTTCGCGCCGCGTGGCCCGCGACGCAGGTCTGGATGTGGCGGTGTTTCGCAACAGCGCCGACGAAGTGTTCGCCCTGCTCGACCGCTGCCCGCACAAAGGCGGCCCGTTGTCGCAAGGCATCGTGTTTGGCACCAGCGTGGCCTGCCCGCTGCACAACTGGACGATAGGCTTGGACAGCGGCTGCGCCAAAGAGCCCGACGAAGGCTGCACCCCGCGCTTTGCCGTCAAGGTTGAAGGTGGCTTGGTCTTTTTAGATGCAGGCGAACTCGCCGGCCACGCCACCGACCTGACCCGCCCCATCGCTGGCCCCGCTCGCCGCACCAGCGCCGCCTGATCTCACGCGCAAACGCACCCCATGCTCAACCAGACCAAATCCACCTGTCCCTATTGCGGCGTGGGCTGCGGCGTGATCATTGAATCGCAGGGCGGCCTCATCACCGGCGTGCGCGGCGACCCCGACCACCCGGCCAACTTTGGCCGCTTGTGCACCAAAGGCTCAACGCTGCACCTGACCGCCAGCCAGCCTGTGATGGCGCAAACCCGGCTGCTGCAACCCATGCAGCGCCTGCAACGCGGCCAAGCGCCGCAAGCACTGAGCTGGGATGCCGCCCTCGACACCGCTGCCCAACGCTTTGCCCAAGTGGTGCGCGAGCACGGCCCGCAGGCGCTGGGCGTGTACATCAGCGGCCAGTTGCTGACCGAGGATTACTACGTCTTCAACAAGCTGGTCAAAGGGCTGATCGGCACCAACAACGTGGACAGCAACTCGCGCCTGTGCATGAGCAGCGCCGTCGCCGGTTACAAACAAACGCTGGGCTCCGATGCCCCGCCCGCCTGCTATGACGACCTGAACAGCGCGCAGTGCCTGTTCATCACCGGCAGCAACACCGCGTTTGCGCACCCGATTTTGTTTCGCCGCATTGAAGATGCCAAAGCCGCCAACCCGGCGATGAAGATCATCGTGTGCGACCCGCGTCGCACCGACACCGCAGGCATCGCTGACCTGCATTTGGCCGTGCAGCCCGGCACCGACGTGATGCTGTTCAACGGCATGCTGCACCTGATGCTGTGGGAAGGCTGGACGGACGCGGCCTACATCGCCGCCCACACCAGCGGCTTTGATGCCCTCAAAACCCTGGTGCGCGACTGCACGCCCGAGCGCGTGGCGCAAATTTGCGGCATCAGCCAAGACGACTTGCTCACGGCGGCGCGCTGGTTTGCTACCTCGCCCGCCACGCTGAGTCTGTATTGCATGGGGCTGAACCAATCCAGCCACGGCACCGCTAAAAACACTGCCCTCATCAACCTGCACTTGGCGACCGGCCAGATCGGCAAACCCGGCGCAGGCCCGTTCAGCCTGACCGGCCAACCCAACGCGATGGGTGGGCGCGAAGTGGGCGGCATGGCTAACTTGCTGAGCGGCCACCGCGACCTAGCCAACCCGCAGCACCGCGCCGAAGTGGCCGCGCTGTGGGGCGTGGCAGACGTGCCCGCGCAACCGGGCAAGACCGCCGTTGAAATGTTCCAAGCCGCTGCTGACGGCGAAATCAAAGCGCTGTGGATCGCCTGCACCAACCCGGCCCAGTCCATGCCGGATCAAGCCACCGTGCGCCGGGCGCTGGAGCGCGCCGAGTTCGTGGTGGTGCAAGAAGCCTTTGCCACCGCCGCCACCTGCGCCTATGCCGACCTGCTGCTACCCGCCACCACCTGGGGCGAAAAAGAAGGCACCGTCACCAACAGCGAGCGCCGCATCAGCCGCGTGCGCGCCGCTGTGCCACCCGCAGGCGAGGCCCGCCACGACTGGCAAATTGCCCGCGATGTGGGCTTGCGCCTTGAAACCCTGCTGCGCCCCGAGCAACCCAGCCTGTTCAACTACCCCACGCCCGAATCGATTTGGAACGAACACCGCGAATCGACCCGAGGCCGTGATTTGGACATCACCGGCCTGAGCTACGCCCAGCTTGAAGCCGCGCCGCAGCAATGGCCGCTGCCCGAAGGGGCCAGCACCGGCCAAGCCCGCCTGTACGAAGACGGCGTATTCCCCACTGCCGATGGCCGCGCCCGCTTCGTCGCCAACGCTTGGCAGCCCACCGCCGAAGTGCGCGCATCGCGCTACCCGTTCTCGCTGACCACCGGGCGCTTGCGTGACCAGTGGCACGGCATGACCCGCACCGGCACGCTGGGCCGCTTGTTCGGCCATGTGCCCGAGCCCGTGGTGCAAATGAACGTGCAAGACATGGTGCGCCGGGGCTTGAAAGCTGGTGGCTTGGTCGAAGTCAGCAGCAAACGCGGCACCGTGGTGCTGCCGGTGCAAGCCAGCCCCGAAATTGGCATGAGCCAAGCCTTCATCGCCATGCACTGGGGCGAGGAATATTTGAGCGGCCGCAGCGCCGACGGCAGCACGTTGGCAGGCGTGAACGCGCTCACCACCTCGGCGTTTTGCGCCAACTCCAAACAACCCGAGCTGAAGCACGCTGCCGTGCGCATCGTCAACGCCGAGCTGCCTTGGACGCTGCTGGCCGTGGCGTGGCTGCCTGACGACCAAGCCCTGAGCGTGCGCGAATCACTCAAAAAGCTGATGGGCCGCTTCGCCTTTGCCAGCTGCGTGCCCTTTGGCCGCGAACGCAGCGGCGTGCTGTTTCGCGCTGCCGATGTGGCCGAGCCTGAAGCCGAGCTGCTCCACCACATCGAAGCACTGCTGGGCCTGAACGGCATCGACACCTTGCGCTATGCCGACCCGAAAAAGAGCCAACGCCGCAGCGCCCGCTTGCTGCGCCGTGGCGAGCAGGCCACGCTGGAAGGCTTCATGCTGACCGGCGACACCAGCGCCGAAGCGTGGATCAAAACCCTGTTGCAAGACGAGTTGCCCGCGCAAAGCTATGGCCGTTTGTTGCTGGCCCCCGGCAGCAAAGCGCCGATTGCCGTGCAGTCACGCGGCAAGCAAATTTGCACCTGCTTCAACATCACCGACGTGACGATAGGCGATTACCTCGCCAGTTGCCCCGGCAGCGATGACGAGCGCTTCGCCTCTTTGCAAGGCAGCCTCAAATGCGGCACCAACTGCGGCTCGTGCATTCCCGAACTGAAACGGCTGGTGCGGCAAGTGTCAGCACCGATTGCTTCTTGATAATCAGCGGCTCTGCATCTTGAGCCGCTGCCATGAAACACTACGAGCGTTACGCTGAAGACATTGCCGCGCTGATCGCGCAAGGCTCGTTGCGTGTGGGTGACCGCCTGCCTTCGGTGCGGGCCGCCAGCGCCAGCCGGGGCCTGAGCGCCTCCACCATCTTCGAGGCGTACTACCAACTGGAAGCGCGCGGCCTGATTCACGCCCGGCCACGTTCGGGCTATTACGTCAGCGCGCCGCCGCTGGTGCGCCGCCCGCAACCCGCCATGTCGCAGCCAGCCAGCGTGTCGGTGGATGTGACCATCAACGACTTGGTGTTCGAAATCTTGAACCTGTCGCGGCACCCTGATTTGGTGCCGCTGGGTTCGGCATTTCCTGATCCGTCG
>CALMOI010000015.1 GCA_937871735.1 uncultured Comamonadaceae bacterium | reverse complement strand
TCTCGCCCTCAACCCGACGCGAGACAATCTGCACATCGCCGTGGTGGCGCTCGGCAATGTCGATCAGCGTCGAGATCAGCAGCGCTTGGTCTTGCATCAGTCCCAGCATGGTGAAGTCTCCTTGTGTTGTTGTGCTCTGCAATGTGACCGCAACCGGGGCGCAGTGCAACGGCAAAACCCCCAAGCGCGCTCAGGCCGGGGAGTCTGGCCACAATGGGGCAATGCACACCTTTGAAGATCGATCCACCCCCACCGCGCCCGCCATGCAGGTGGTGGACTCCGGCTTGCGCTGGAATCACCGTTTCGCTGCCTTGGGCGCGCCGTTCTACACCCGCGTGGCTCCGCGCCCCTTGGCCGCGCCGTATTGGGTAGGTCGCAGTCGCCAAGTGGCTGACGCGCTCGGCTTGTCTGATGAGTGGCTGACCAGCGACGAGGCGCTGCACGCCCTCACCGGCAATTTGCCGCTGTCGGGCAGCTCGCCGCTGGCCAGCGTGTACAGCGGACACCAGTTCGGCTACTGGGCCGGGCAATTGGGCGATGGCCGCGCCATCTTGTTGGGCGAAGCGGTGGCGCAAGACGGCACCGGGTTGGAATTGCAGCTCAAGGGCAGCGGCCTCACCCCCTATTCGCGCATGGGCGATGGCCGGGCGGTGCTGCGCTCCAGCATCCGCGAATTTTTGTGCAGCGAAGCCATGCACGGCTTGGGCATTGCCACCACGCGGGCGCTGTGCGTGACCGGCTCCAGCGCGCAAGTGCGGCGCGAAACGGTTGAAACCGCCGCTGTGGTGGCGCGGGTTGCGCCCAGCTTCATCCGCTTCGGGCATTTCGAGCACTTTTGCCACACCCGCCAGCACGCCCATTTGCGCACGCTGGCCGATTTCGTCATCGAGCACCATTACCCCGATTGCGCACTCACCACGCGTTTTGGCGGCAACCGCTACGCCGCGCTGCTCGAAGCCGTGACGCTGCGCACTGCCGAGCTGTTGGCGCAGTGTCAATCCGTGGGTATTTGCCACGGCGTGATGAACACCGACAACATGAGCATCTTGGGCCTGACGCTGGACTACGGCCCCTTCCAGTTTCTGGACGCGTTCGATCCCAGCCACATCTGCAACCACTCCGACAACGAAGGCCGCTACGCCTATCAAAACCAGCCCAACATCGCTTACTGGAATTTGTTTTGCCTCGGCCAAGCCTTGCTGCCGCTGCTGGACGACCAAGACCAAGCTTTGGCGGCGCTAGAGCCGTACCGCAGCCGCTTCCCCGCTGAGCTGCAACAGCGCATGTGGGCCAAACTGGGCCTGACACCGCCCGCCGTGGCCGACAAGCTCTCAACCAGCGCCTTCGCCAGCGAAGAGGCCGAGCCCTACAACGCGCCGCCCGGCTTGGTCAACCGCATCTTGCAACTGCTCGAAGCCAACCAAGTGGACTACACGATTTTTTGGCGGCGTTTGAGCCAGCATGTGGCGGGCAGCCCGGTGGATGTAGTGCGCGATTTGTTTCTAGACCGCCCCGCCGTTGACGCTTGGTTGGCCGACTACCAAACCGCCCGCGCTGGGCACGACCCCATCGCGCAAAGCCAGCGCATGTTGCGCGTCAACCCCAAATTTGTGCTGCGCAACCACTTGGGCGAATTGGTGATCCGCGCAGCCCAAGCGGGCGACATGGCCCCGCTGGCGCGCTTGCAAAACGTGCTGGAAACGCCATTTGACGAGCATCCCGGCCACGACGACTTGGCCGACTTCCCGCCCGACTGGGCCACCACCATCCACATCAGCTGTTCATCATGACCACCATCACCAAAACCGACGCTGAATGGCGCGCCCTGCTCGCCGACAAAGGCGCAGAACCCGTGGCTTTTGAAGTGACACGCCACGCCGCCACCGAGCGCCCCTTCACCGGCAAGTACGAAGACCACTGGGCGCAAGGCCGCTACCACTGCGTGTGCTGCGGCGCGGCGCTGTTCAGCTCCGAGACCAAATTTGACGCGGGTTGCGGCTGGCCCAGCTTCTCGCAAGCCGTGGAGCCCGCCGCCATCACCGAACACACCGACACCAGCCACGGCATGCGCCGGGTCGAGACGGTCTGCACCCAATGCGGTGCGCACTTGGGCCATGTATTCGAAGATGGCCCCGCGCCCACCGGACTGCGCTACTGCATGAACTCGGCTTCGTTAGACTTCACGCCTGACAAATCCTGACACCCGCCGGCTCACCCCGACGCACCTTGCGCTGCCCATGAAAATTTTGATTGATTTCTTCCCGATCTTGCTGTTCTTTGGCAGCTACAAGCTCTATGACATTTACATCGGCACCGGCGTGTTGATGGCGGCCACCGTGCTGCAAACCGCCATCATGTACGCCATTGACCGCAAGCTGCCGACCATGCAAAAGGTCACGCTGGGCATGGTGCTGGCGTTTGGCACGCTGACGCTGGCACTGCACGACGACCGCTTCATCAAGTGGAAGCCCACCGTGCTGTACACCGTCATGGCGCTGGCGCTGGCGTTTTCGCTGTGGGTGCTGCGCAAGAACTACCTGAAAGTCTTCCTGAGCAGCCAGCTGACTTTGCCCGATGCAGTCTGGCACCGACTGAGCCTGATCTGGATGGGCTACTGCTGCTTCATGGCGCTGATCAACGGCTATGTGGCCGCCTACTACAGCACCGAAGACTGGGTCAACTTCAAGCTCTGGGGCTACGCCTTCCCGCTGGTGTTCATCGTGGCGCAGGGCGTGTACATCTCGCGCCACCTGCCGCGCAACGACCCCACCGACTCCAGCGCGCCCTGAGCTGGACTGCCGCAGCCACTCTTATTTTTGAAAGCGTCGCCACCATGAGCACCTCAACAACCACGCCCGATTTGTCCACCTTGATGACCCAGCGTTTGCAGACCACGCTGCAACCCACACAACTGGAAGTACTGGACGAAAGCGCCGCTCACGCTGGGCACGCTGGGGCCAGCGACAGCGGTGTTGGCACGCATTTTCGGGTGCGGGTGGCTTCACCCTTGTTTACCGGCCTGAGCCGCGTAGCGCGCCATCGCCTTGTGTATGATGCGCTGCAAGATTTCATCGACCAAGGCGTTCACGCTTTAGCGATTGAGATTGTTTAAGGCGTCTTCGGGTCGCCCTTTTTTTGACCACCTTGAGGGTGGTGCTACCGATACGATTTTGAGGATCTCTTTTCCATGAAAAAACAACTCCTGTCCGCCGTCGTGATGAGCACTTTGCTGGGTCTGTCGGGTGCCGCCTTGGCCCAAAACGTGGCCATCGTCAACGGCAAGCCCATCCCCAAGTCGCGCGTGGATGCCCTGTCGCAGCAAATGGCTCGCGCTGGTCGCCCCGTCGGCGCAGAAATGCAAAGCCAGTTGAAGGAAGAAGTGATCGCCCGCGAAATCTTCATGCAAGAAGCCACGATGCGCGATCTCGAC
>CALMOI010000014.1 GCA_937871735.1 uncultured Comamonadaceae bacterium | reverse complement strand
TGTTTACAAGTGGTCCGATAGAAACATTTAGCAAGCTTCTAACGAACGCAGAAACAGCATTAGTCGATAGCCTTGGATTATTAAGTAGCGATTTCGATCCAGATACCAGCCATCTCACCCAGGCGGAACGAATTGTAAATAGTGCAGAAAATTTACAGCTACTAATTCAAAGAGCCATTCAAAAACGAGAAAAACGTATTCGACTACTTGAGGCTGAAGCCGCAAAAAATGATTGACTCGCTACTAAAACCACTCGATGTACTTCCACGTTTTGCATACCCATTTTTATGGGCTGACTACGTAGAATTACTTTGTCTATGCAGTAAAAATTCTCTTATCTCAAAAGGAAATTTACAAGCTCAAGCACAAGAAGCCGAGGACTTACAAGCTGACCTTGAAGATAACCGCGATGAAAATTCAGAACCACTAGATGACAAAATTTCAAACCTCTAGGGTGACATACAAAAACGTCTACAAGCACTCAGCAAATCATTCCCCTGCTGGCCATTTGAGCTGGATGGGGATGTTTTACGTTCTAGATTTGAACCGGAAAAGCCAGATCATCGACTGTATGTGACACTGCTAGTGGCCTCATCACTGCGGCTGTGCCTCAATAAGCGTCATCCCGAAATTACTGGGGCATTTGAGGAAATTTCTTACCACTGGCTTCGCCAGTCATTAACTTCAATTTGGCAAGTTCGTCTATTTGGCGCTCATCAAACGCTACCAAATTCTTATAGTGGAACCTTATACGTAAAGCTTAGTAAATTAGCCCAAGACGTACAAGGCCGCCTATTAAAGTCCGCCCAAGACTATGACCCTCGCGACACTGGTGATGGAGGAATTGACTTGGTAGCTTGGCAAAATATGGGGGACCAACGCGGCAACATGCTGGTAATTTTTGGCCAATGCGCTTGCTCGCCAACAGATTGGGAGAGTAAGCAACTAGATGTGACACCTGCATCTACCGAAGCACACATCCACCTTGATCACCCAGGTGCTGCTTATTGCTTTGTTCCACATGATCTATCTATAAATGAAACCACTTGGGCGCGTGCATCACACGTTCGCCGTACCATCATAGTAGATCGACTCCGCCTACTTAATCTTTTTGAAGTACTTAATATTTGGCACGAGCTTCCAAAATGGCCATTTACTTTAGAGGTACTTCAATCAAAAATAACACCGGCAACCTAATCCCAGATTGGAGGTAATGCCCGAACAACAGCTTCAAATAATGGCGGCGGCACGGCATTACCAGCAACTTTATAACGCATATCTAAGCTCCCAACCGGAGTATCTGGAAATACAAAATTCTTGGCGAATCCTTGCAACCTAGCCGCCTCACGATAACTAAATCGGCGAGCAGGTGCTTCAGTCTCAAAAGACCACTCATTATGCCCCTGCTTGACCATACGTGGACTCATAGGGTGCAATGGCATATGACGCGGGTTCGCCACAATAGTCTTAGAAACTTCTGACCAATCACGCCGGCGATCGCGACTAAGGTAGTACCAATGGAAATCTCTGGCGTAAAAATCCCCTTCCGGCCAAATTGGTAAGTCACCTATCGCCTCTTGAATAGTGACATGAGACTTAATTAAATTAGATCCGTGTGTTGGCAAGGGAAAGACATACTTCGCATCAAAATTCTCATGTATTCCCACGATAAAAATACGACGGCGATCTTGGGCCACACCATAATCCGCAGCATTAAGAACTTTTGCCTCTACGCTGTAACCAGCATCACGAAAAACCCTCAATTGATCGTCAAGTAGATGCGTAAAATTTTTACGCACCATCCCTGAGACATTTTCAACAACAAATGCTTTTGGGCGAATTTTATTGAGAGCGCGAGCAAATTCCAAATACAGAGTATTAATGCTTCGTGAGGCTTGACGAACCCCCCCTTGACTAAATCCTTGACATGGGTAACAACCCACCAATAAATCAGCCTTGGGGAAATTCTCAATTTTCGCCACATCACCTAAAACATAGTCAGTGGCAGGGTGATTAGCTAGGTAAACATCTCGGGCATACGACAACTTGTCATTAGCCATTACGACATTAAACCCTGCTGAAATCACGCCTGCGTCAGAACCACCACAGCCGGAAAAAAGTGAAACCGCCCTCATTCGACTCCGTATCTGTTCATCATCAAAACCTACTAACCCTTAACGCTTGAGCAGCGCCTTCAGCACGCTTTGCACGCGGCGAGCCTGGGCGGCGTCAAAGGCGCTGGCCAGCACTTGGGCGGCATCTTGACCCCAGGTTTGGGTCGGAGCCGGGTCGTTGCGACGGGTCAACAGCTTCAGTTGCAGGGCGCGACGGGCGGTGAGGTGCTCGGCGGGCGTGGGCACTTCGGCGGCCATTTCCAGGCGCAACAGGGCTTCGGCGGCATCGCCCTTGGGGGCGGCGCTGACGGCTTGCGTCCAGCTGCTGCGCAGCGCCGGGGTGACGGCGCGGCCCAACTCTTGTTGGCTCGGGATTTGCGCTGCATCGCGGTGCTCCCAGGCGCTCATCAGGTGCGTGAGGGCTTCGCCGTGAGCTTGTGCGGCCAGCTTGCGCAGCGTGGCTTCGGCGTGTTCCAAAGCTTCGCGTTGGGCGCGGAAGGCGGTGTCGCCCAGACGCGGGCCACGGTCTTCAAAGGCCGGGCGGTCGCCGAAGCGGCCACCACGGTCATCACCACGCGGGCCGCGTTCGTCACGGCGAGGCTCAAACTTGTTGTCACCGGGGCGGCCTGCGGGGCGCGGGCCATCACGGCGGTCGCCAAACTTGCCACCACGGCCAGCGGCGGGTGCGGCTTCAGTCTTTTTCATGCCGGGGCGGTCGTCGCCGCGCATGGCAACCACGGGTTTGGCAGCGGGCTTGGCCGGGGCGGCGGGCGCGGCGGCTTCGGTGCTGGCGGCAGCGTCGGCATCAGCCGGGGCGGCTTCAGCGGATGCGGCGGTGTCAGCGGCTTGGGCTGCGTCAGCATCGGCTTGGCGCTGTTCGGTTTCAGCCGGAGTGGCAACCATGCTGGCCACCACGGCGGCGGCTTGGGCTTGGCCGCGCAAGGCTGCGTCCAAATCGGCCATTGCGGCGCGAATCTTTTGTGCGTCGCCGCTGGCGTTGGCGGCTTCCAGAGCCTTGGCAGCGTCCAGCACGACACGGTCGCGGTCGCTCAGGGCGCTGGCGGCTTTTTCGCGCTCTTGGGTCTTGCGGTTGAAGGCTTCGTCAATCGGCTTGCGGAAGGCATCCCACAGCTTTTGTTCGGCCTTGCGTTCCATGGGCACGCTTTGGGCCTCGGCTTGCCAGCGGTGTTGCAGGGCTTTGACGGCGTCAATGCGCAGCATCGGGGCGGCACCCAGCGCTGTGGCTTCTTCGATCATGGCGTGGCGGCGGGCCAGGCTTTCTTTTTGCGCGGCTTCCAGCGGGGCGGCGGCGGCGCGCACGGTTTCTTTCCACAGCGGTTGCAGCTCAGCGAAGGCTTTTTCGCTCAGGTGACCGGCATCGCGCCAGCGGTCAGAGAACTGGTGCAGTGCGCGCGAGAAGCCCTTCCACTCATGCGGCTCGGTGCGTTCGACGTTGCGTTGTGTCCAAGCCTTGAGTTCTTCGACCAAGGCCAAGCGCTGGGCGCGGTGCGCAGCAGCTTCGGCTTTGAGCTTGTCCAGCCAGACTTCGACCACTTTGTGGGCTTCGTTGCAGGCTTCGTCAAAGCGCTTCCACAGACCGTGGTTGGGCGAGCCGCCTTGGTCGATGGCTTTCCACTCTTCGCGCAGCTTGCGCAGAGTTTCTTGCATCTTGCGACCACCCATGACCGGCACGGGTGCCGCGTCAGCCGGTGCGGCTTCAGCCACCAAGGGAGTGGCTTCTTGCGCGGCCAGTGTGGCTTCAGCAGCTGCGTCGATGGTGTCGGCGGCGGTTTGCTCGGGGGCGGCTTCAGCGGCGACTTCCACTGCGGCGGGCACGTCGGCCACGGGGGCTTCAGCGACAACGGCAGCAGTTTCGGCGGCAGCGACTTCAACTGCGGTGGTGTCCAGCGCTTCGGTCACGGCCACTTCAGCGGCGGGTTCAGCAGCGGCAGCCGGGGCAGCGGGCACGCGCGGGGCTTTGACTTTGATGACTTTGGGCTTGCGTTGCAGCAGGGCTTCGGCCTTGGCGATGAGTTCTTCGCGCAGTTGGTCGGCGCGCCAGCGTTGCCAGCCTTCCAGTTCACCAGCGGTGGTCAAGGCGGCGTGAATGCGCGCTTCCAGCGCGGCATCCAAATGCTTGCCGTGGTCTTTGAAGGCGTTGCGCAGCGCGGCGGCGGCACCGGCAGTGGCTTTGCCGTGGCCTTCGCTGATTTCTTGTTCGACGCGGGCCAGCACTTCCATCACAGCGGCAGCGGCTTTTTGGCGACGAGCATCTTGCTCTGCCGGGTCGGCCTTGGGCTTGGCGTGCGCGGGTTTGGCATCAGCCTTGGGTTCGGGCGGCAGGCCACGGCCTGCGCGCAGTTCGTCAGCCCACACGGGCACGGGCGGCAGCGGCGCTTGGGCATCAGCGGCGGCCAATTCGGTTTGGGCCAGCGCGGCGCTGAAGGCATCCCACACCAGCAGCAACTGGGCGCGGGCGGCATCCACCATCGAGGGGAATTTGCCGTCCACATTGGGCCAGTTCACGTCGGCCAGCAGCGTGTCGGCTTGCGCTTGCCAGTGGGCCACGTCGGCGCTCAAAGCAGCCGAGACGGCGTGTGCGTCTTTCCAGCTCTTGGTGGACAGCAGTTCAATGCGTTGCGACAGCAGCACGGCGGCTTCGCGTTGCACCATGACTTGGTTTTGCAGGTCTTCGACGACTTTGATGCGGTCGGCCAGCGCGGTTTTGATCGACGACAGCGGCTCGCGCGACAGCGGCGCACCGGCTTTGGCGGCATCACGCTGCCAGCCCATCGCATCGGCGATGTTCAAACGCGGCGCGTCCAGCAGGGCTTGGCCCCGCGTCGCCCATTCGGCGGCCAGCACTTCTTGGCCTTTGGCGCGGCGCAGGTCATCGAGCTTTTCGCGCAGCGGCTTGGCCGCGCCGTTGTCTTTGACGCTGAGTTTCTTGAACACTTCTTGCATCAGCTCAGGCGTGGGGTTGGTGGCCAGCCATTCGCGAACGCGTGCGGCGCGCTCGCCAGAAGTGGGCGCAGTGAACGCACCGCCGGTCAGGGCATCCAGCTGTTGCGTGTCGTGGGTTTTGGGAGAAGCGTTAGTCACAGGCGAAACTCAATGGTGGTTGCAGGCGGCGGTATTGCCGCGTGCCAGTTAGGCGGGTCAGCCCCGTTGGGGTGTCAACCGGCTATTTTCGCCGGTTTTGAGTGGGCGGCCAAGTTTGCGGCTCGAAAGTCGCACCAGCACCTCGGCTCAACCCAATATCGGCCAGCCTTCCGAGCGGGCTGGGGCCGGTAATTGACTGAGCGTTTGGCGGTGAACTTCGGGCAATGCCTGCCAGCGGCGGCGCGCTTGGGCGCGGGCACGTTGCAGCAAAGCAGGCTGGGCCGCCAGCGCAATGCGGTTGCTGCCGCCTTCGGTGAGCAAGCTGTCGGGCGGGCCGTCAAAGGCGTGTTCGATGCGGGCCAGCAGCGGCTCGGTGGCGATGGGGTCGCTGTCCAAGTTCACCACCAGCACGCCGTCCGGGCGCAAGGCGGCGCGGCAGGCATCGTAGAAATTTTGCGTACACAAGGCTTCGGGCTGGCCGCCCAGGTCAAAGCCATCCACCAAGATCACGTCGTAGCTTGCGTCAGCGTCGCTGTGGCGCAGCGCGTGCAGGTGCGCTGCGCCGTCTGCGCACAGCACCCGAAAACGCGGGCCGTCAGGCGGCACGTGGAAGGTGTCGCGCAGCGCAATCACGGCGGGGTTGATCTCGACCACGGTGATGTCGGCATCGGGCAAGTAGCGCTGGCAGTACTTGGGCAGCGAGCCGCCGCCCAGCCCCACCATCAGCAAGCGCTGCGGCGCGGGGTTGATCAGCAGAAATCGCATCATGGCGCGGGTGTATTCCAGCACCAACAGGGTCGGGTCGTCGAGCGACATGGCGCTTTGGATGCTGGTGGCATCAAAACGCAGCGTCAGGCGATGGCCTTCATGGCCGACTTGCGGCTGGAGCGTGGACGGGCTGGCGGTGTCTTCAAACATGGGGCAAAAAAAGTCTCAGGGTAAGTCCTAGCAAGGGCTGTTTGCGGCGGCGATGCAACTTGGTTTGCAGGGTAAACACCGACATTTTGATCCTCTTGGAGCCTTGATATAGTTATTTTTGATAACCATAATTCAAGCCAACAGGAGCCACCCACATGACCCACCCCGACCTTCATCTCGACATTCGCGGCGAATTCAACGAAATCGCTGTCATCCGCTTGACTCGTCCCGCCAAGCGCAACGCCTTGAACGACGGCTTGATCTTGGCCATTCAGCGCACCTTTGAATCTCTGCCCAGCACCGTGCGTGCAGCGGTGATTGATGGCGAGGGCGATCACTTTTGCGCTGGGCTGGATTTGTCGGAGCTGTCGGAGCGCGACGCAGGCCAAGGCGTGTACCACTCGCGCATGTGGCACGCCGCGCTGGAGCGGGTGCAGTTCGGCCCGGTGCCGGTGGTCGCGGCGCTGCACGGCGCGGTGGTGGGCGGCGGGCTGGAGCTGGCCAGCGCCTGCCACATCCGCGTGGCCGACAGCACTACTTTCTATGCGCTGCCCGAAGGCTCGCGCGGCATTTTTGTCGGCGGCGGCGGCGCGGTGCGCATCCCGCGCCTGATCGGTGCGGCTCGCATGGCCGACATGATGTTCACGGGCCGCGTCTACAACGCCGAAGACGGCGAACGCATCGGCATGGCCCAGTACCTGGTGCCCCAAGGCACGGCCTTTGACAAGGCTGTCGAGCTGGCCACCCGCATCGCCCAAAACGCGCCGCTGACCAACTACGCGCTGATGCACGCCCTGCCCCGCATTGCCGAGCAGCCCTCAGACCAAGGCTTTTTCACCGAAGCCATGATGGCCGCCATCGCCCAAAGCGCCCCTGAGGCCAAGCAGCGTGTGCGCGACTTCTTGGAAGGCCGCGCCGCCAAGGTGCAAAAAGCCTGATCCGGCTCCCCCACCTAGAACAACAGCCCGGAGACCCGACATGACCACCCCCCAATTTCGCCCCTTGAGCTTTGGCGTGACCCGCGTCCAAGTGCAAGAAGGCGCACCCGGCGTGCGCTACGTGCAGGCCGAGCAGCAGCTTGAGTCCCACCCCGAACGCCTGACCGACCGCCTGCTGCACTGGGCGCAAGTCAAGCCCGAGCAAACCTTCGTGGCCCGCCGCGTCAAGCAAGCTGACGGCAGCAGCGGCGACTGGCGACACATCAGCTACGCCGAGGCTTGGGCCAGCGCCCGCGCCATCGCTCAAGGGCTGATCAACCGAGGTCTGAGCGCCGAGCGCCCGGTGGTCATCCTGTCAGAAAACGATCTGGAACACGCGCTGCTGTCGCTGGGTTGCATGGTGGCGGGCGTGCCGTTTGTGCCGACGTCACCAGCCTACTCGCTGATCAGCACTGATTACGCCAAGCTGCGCCATGTGCTGACCACCGTCACGCCCGGCTTGGTCTTCGCTGCTGATGGTGCGCGCTACGGCAAAGCCATTAGCGCCGTGGTGGGCGACGATGTGGACGTGGTGCTGACCCAAGGCACGCTGACGAATCGCACCAGCACCACTTTTGCCGAACTGTGCGCCACGCCCGTCAACGACGCGGCGGTGGACGCCGCCATGGCCGCCAGCGGCCCGGACACCATCGTCAAATTCTTGTTCACCAGCGGCTCGACCAAGCTGCCCAAGGCCGTCATCAACACCCAGCGCATGTGGTGCGCCAACCAGCAGCAGATGGTGCAGTCGATGCCGGTGCTGGCGCAGCAGCCGCTGGTGCTGCTCGACTGGCTGCCCTGGAACCATACCTTCGGCGGCAACCACAACGTCGGCATGGTGCTGTATCACGGCGGCACGCTCTACATCGATGACGGCAAGCCGACGCCGGCGCTGATGCACGAGACGCTGCGCAACCTGCGCGAGATCGCGCCGACGGTGTATTTCAACGTGCCGACCGGCTTCGAGGCGATTGCCGCCGCGATGAAGACCGATGCCCAGCTGCGCAAGACCCTGCTGTCGCGGGTGCAGATGTTCTTCTATGCCGGCGCGGCGCTGGCCCAGCCGATCTGGGACAGCCTGTTCGAGACCGCCGAGCAGGAGATCGGCCAGCGCATCGTGATGACCTCGGGCCTGGGCATGACCGAGTCCGGCCCGTTCGGCCTCTACGTGACCGGCCCCGAGCTCAAGGCCGGCGACCTCGGCGTGCCGACGCCGGGCATGCAGGTCAAGCTGGTCGACCTGCAGGGCAAGACCGAGATCCGCTACCGCGGCCCCAACATCACGCCGGGTTACTGGCGCGCGCCGCAGGAGACCGCCGAGGCCTTCGACGAGGAGGGCTATTTCAAGTCGGGCGACGCGGTCAAGTGGATCGACGAGACCGACATCCACCTGGGCCTGAAGTTCGACGGCCGCATCGCCGAGGACTTCAAGCTCGCCACCGGCACCTTCGTCAGCGTCGGTCCGCTGCGCGCCAAGATCATTGCCGCCGGTGCGCCCTATATCCAGGATGTCGTGATCACGGGCCTGAACCTGAAGGAGGTCGGCGCCATGGTGTTCCCGACCCAGGCCGAGCGCGCGCTGTCCGGGCTGCCGGCCGATACCTCGATGCACGAGGTGGTCGACAGCGCACCGGTGCTGGCGAAGTTCCAGCAGGTCGTCAACGAACTGGCCAAGAGTGCTACCGGCAGCGCCAACCGCATCGCGCGCCTGTGCCTGCTGGCCGATGCGCCGACCGTGGACCGGGGCGAGATCACCGACAAGGGCTCGATCAACCAGCGCGCCGTGCTGACACACCGCGCCGATACCGTGGCCAAGCTGCACGCTGACGAGCTGCACTACATCCTCAAACCCCAAATCTGAAAGCAAGCAACACCATGGCACAGCAAGGATTCTTCAACGCCTTCAACGACGTCTGGCTGCTCGACGGCGTTCGTACCCCGATGGTCGACTACTGTGGCGCGATCGGCCATGTGTCGCCGACCGACCTCGGCATCAAGGCCGCACGCGAGGCACTGGCCCGTGCTGGCGTGCCGGGCTCGGACATCGGCTCGGTCATCACCGGCAACATGGCGCCGGGCGACTTCGATCAGTTCTTCCTGCCGCGCCACATCGGCCTCTATGCCGGCGTGCCGCAACAGGTGCCGGCGCTGATGGCGCAGCGCATCTGCGGCACCGGCTTCGAGCTGTTCCGCCAGGCCGGCGAGCAGATC
>CALMOI010000013.1 GCA_937871735.1 uncultured Comamonadaceae bacterium | reverse complement strand
GTCCGCGCGGCGCGACGCCCGAAAAGGACAAGGCCGCCGAGGTCGAACTCATCAATGACCCCAAGGAACGTGCCGAGCACGTCATGCTGATTGACTTGGCGCGCAACGACATTGGCCGCATCGCCAAGATCGGCAGCGTCAAGGTGACCGAGGCGTTTGTGGTGGAACGCTACAGCCATGTGATGCACATCGTCAGCAACGTCGAAGGGCTGCTGAACGACGGCATGACCAGCATGGATGTGCTCAAAGCCACCTTCCCGGCGGGCACGTTGACCGGCGCGCCCAAAGTCCACGCGATGGAGCTGATCGACCAACTGGAGCCGACCAAGCGCGGCCTGTACGGCGGGGCCTGCGGCTACCTGAGCTTTGCGGGCGATATGGATGTGGCGATTGCGATTCGCACCGGCATCATCAAGGACGGCACGCTGTACGTGCAGGCGGCGGCGGGCGTGGTGGCCGATTCGGTGCCCGAGCTGGAATGGCGCGAAACCGAGCACAAGGCCCGTGCCTTGCTGCGCGCCAGCGAGCTGGTGGAGGAGGGGCTGGAATGAGTCAAGAACACTTCACTTTGCATACGTTGCAAATCCCCGTGCAGCGTTGCGAGAGCATGACCGAGGTGCGCCAGCACATCGACGCGCTGGACGACCGCATCGTCGCCTTGATCTGCGAGCGCAGCGGCTATGTGGCGCAGGCGGCGCGCATCAAGCAAAACGCCAATCAAATCGTGGACGAGGCCCGCATCGAGGCCATCATCGACCGAGTTCGCGCCCAGGCCGGTGCCGTGGGCGCGCCTGCCGAGGTGCTGGAGGCTACGTACCGCGCCATGATCGCGGCTTTTATCGAGTTTGAGCGGGGCGAGTTTGTGCGCCTCAAGGAGGTTGCATGAAGCTCTTGATGATCGACAACTACGATTCGTTCACCTACAACATCGTCCAGTACTTTGGCGAGCTGGGGGCCGAGGTGGCGGTGTTCCGCAATGACGAAATCACGCTGGCCGAGCTGGATGCCAAGCTGGCGGCGGGCGAGATGGATCGCTTGGTGGTCTCGCCCGGGCCGTGTTCGCCCAACGAGGCGGGGATTTCGGTGCCGTCGATTCGGCACTTTGCCGGGCGACTGCCGATTTTGGGCGTGTGCTTGGGGCACCAGTCTATAGGCGCGGCCTTTGGCGGTGACATCGTTCGGGCGCAGCAGCTGATGCACGGCAAGACCAGCGTCATCACCACCACGCAAGAGGGCGTGTTTGCCGGTCTGCCCGCGCAGTTCACCGTGAACCGCTACCACTCGCTGGCGATTGCCCGCGCCACCTGCCCGCCGTGCCTGAAGGTGACGGCTTGGACGGAGGATGGCGAGATCATGGGCGTCAAGCACACTGAGCTGGACATCGAAGGTGTGCAGTTCCACCCCGAGTCGGTGTTGACCGAGCACGGTCACGCCATGTTGAAGCACTTTTTGGTGCGCTGAGCACCGATTGCTAGGAGACGGGCATGTCCATCACCCCCCAACAAGCCTTGCAGCGCACCATCGAGCACCGCGAGATTTTTCACGACGAGATGCTGCACTTGATGCGCCTCATCATGAGCGGCGAGGTGTCGCCCGTGCTGACGGCGGCGCTCATCACCGGCCTGCGGGTCAAAAAGGAAAGCATTGGCGAGATCACCGCCGCCGCGCAGGTGATGCGCGAGTTCTCGACCAAAGTCCATGTGGCCGACAGCACGCATCTGGTGGACATCGTGGGCACGGGCGGTGATGGTTCGCACACCTTCAACATCTCGACCTGCTCGATGTTTGTCGCGGCGGCGGCGGGGGCCAAGGTCAGCAAGCACGGCGGGCGCAGCGTCAGCAGCAAGTCGGGCAGCGCGGATGTGCTGGAGAGCTTGGGCATCAACATCAACCTGTCGCCCGAGGCGATTGCGCGTTGCATTGCCGAGGTGGGCATCGGCTTCATGTTCGCGCCGAACCACCATCCGGCGATGAAGAACGTGGCTCCGGTGCGGCGCGAGTTGGGCATACGCACCATCTTCAACATCCTGGGGCCGCTGACCAATCCGGCTTCGGCTCCGAACATTTTGATGGGGGTGTTTCACCCCGATTTGGTCGGCATCCAGGTGCGGGCTTTGCAGCGCTTGGGTGCGGAGCATGCGGTGGTGGTCTATGGCCGCGACGGTATGGACGAGGTCAGCCTGGGCGCATCGACCTTGGTGGGCGAGCTGAAGAACGGCGAGATCACCGAGTACGAAGTCCACCCCGAGGACTTTGGCCTGACGATGGCCAGCAACCGCGTGCTGAAGGTGGAAACGCCCGAGCAGTCGCGCACCATGCTGCTGGGCGTGCTGGACAACGAGCATGGCGCAGCGCGCGACATCGTCATCCTGAACGCCGGGGTGGCGCTGTACGCCGCCAACGTCGCGCCCAGCATGGCCGAGGGTTTGGCGCTGGCGCGCACGGCGATTGAGTCGGGCGCAGCCAAGGCCAAGCTGGAACAGTTGGTGACGGTGGCCCACGCCCTGAGCGTGGCAGCCTGAAGTGAGCAGCCTCTGGAGCGACGAAGGCACCTGGATCGCCCTCGGCGTGACGGTGCTGACGCTGGTGGTGGCCGTGGTGATGCACCGCGTGATCGTGAACATTTTGAAAGACGGCTCTGCCGATACTCCCCATGAGTGACATCCTGAACAAGATCGTGGCCGTCAAGCACGAAGAGGTGGCTGCGGCCCAAAAGCGCAAGTCCTTGGCCGCCGTGCGTGCCGATGCCGAAAGCCGCGTACTGACGCGCGACTTTGTGGGCGCACTGCGCGCCAAGATCGCCGCCGGGCAAGCGGCTGTGATCGCCGAGGTCAAAAAGGCCAGCCCGTCCAAGGGCGTGCTGCGCGAAGACTTCATCCCCGCCGACATCGCCCAAAGTTACGCCGACGGCAACGGCGTGGTGAGCGCGGCGTGCTTGTCGGTGCTGACCGATCAGCAGTTTTTCCAAGGTTGTGCGGATTTCCTGAAACAAGCCCGCGCCTCATGCCACCTGCCGGTGCTGCGCAAGGATTTCATGGTCGATCCGTACCAAATCTACGAGTCGCGCGTGATGGGTGCCGATGCGGTGCTGTTAATCGCCGCCTGCCTGTCTGACGCGCAAATGGCCGAGCTGGAAGCGATTGCCCGCAGTCTGGACATGGCCGTGCTGGTCGAGGTGCATGACCGGCCTGAGTTGGAGCGGGCGCTGAAGCTGAAGACGCCGCTGGTCGGCATCAACAACCGCAATCTGCGCACCTTTGAGGTGACGCTGGACACCACGCTGGGCATGCTGGCCGATGTGCCCGCCGACCGGCTGCTGGTCACCGAGAGCGGCATCCTGAGTCGCGAAGATGTGCAGAAGATGCGCGAGGCGAATGTCCACGCTTTCTTGGTCGGCGAGGCGTTTATGCGTGCGCCCGATCCGGGGCTGGCGCTGGCTGAGTTGTTTGCCTGAGATGCTGCTCCCGGATGATCCTGTTCCGCGCTTGATGGCGTGGGAGCCTGCCGCTTGGGCGGTGGCTGACGATTGGCGTGGCGTGACCGATCCCTTTTGGGCGAGCGCCACGGGGCAAAAGCTGGGTGCGTGGGTGCAGCAACGCTTGGCGGCGGGCGCGGTGGTGTATCCGCCGCAGCCGCTGCGCGCCCTGGCGCTGACACCGCTGGCGCAGGTGCGGGTGGTGATTCTGGGACAAGACCCGTATCACGGCCCTGGGCAGGCGGAGGGGCTGGCGTTTTCGGTGCCTGCGGGGCAGAAGATTCCGCCGAGCTTGCGCAACATCTTCAAGGAATTGCAGCGCGATGTGGGCTTGCCACCGCCGAGCAGTGGCTCATTGGCGCGCTGGGCCGAGCAGGGCGTGCTGTTGCTGAATACCTGTCTGACGGTGGAAGAGGGCGCGGCTGCCAGCCATGCCAATCAAGGTTGGGAGCTGCTGACGGATGCGCTGGTGCAGGCGGTTGCCACTCAGGCGGCGCAGCCCGTGGTGTTCATGCTGTGGGGCGCGCATGCCCAAAGCAAGCGCGGGTTGATTGATGCATCTACCGGCTCGGTGTTGCATCGGGTGCTGTGCGCGAATCATCCATCGCCACTGTCAGCGACACGCGGGCCGGTGCCTTTTATCGGATGTGGTCACTTTGGCTTGGCGGCGCAGTTTTTGAGTGAAATCGGCGCGCCAGCACCATCTTGGTGAAAAAAATCTCAAAAATTTTCGCAATCTTGCGAAGATCAAAAAAATGATGGCATAATTTGAGGCTCTTGCTAGGAAGGGTGCCCGAGTGGCTAAAGGGGGCAGACTGTAAATCTGTTGGCTTACGCCTACG
>CALMOI010000012.1 GCA_937871735.1 uncultured Comamonadaceae bacterium | reverse complement strand
CACCGGAGACTTCCTTGGCAGCGGCCACGGTCAGGGTATTGGCGTCGCCGCGCAGGAAGTCCAGCACCTGGGCGACGATGGCGTCACGGCCATACACTTCTTTTTCGACGGGATTGAGTTTTTTGTCATTGCCCCCGGACAACCGCGCCGGCGGTTGTGTCGGAACTGGCGCAGCCACTGGCACTAATGCGGCAGGCGCAGCAAGTTGGGCAGTCAGTGAGGGGATTTCACCCAGAAAAGCACACACCGCATGATGCAAGTGCTCGTTTCGGTTAATCGGTTTGCTGATGCTGATATGGTCGTGCGCCAACGGAACAGCCGTCACGCCTGGCAAGCTGGGGTCGCTGCTGCTTGGATCGACCACACGAACCCGAACCTGCTGTGTCAGCCAAGGCAACCAGGGGCCCTTGGTTTGCCATTCCAGGTCTCGACTTTCTGCAAAAACTTGTACGGCAAACCCCAGCCGGGCATGTTCAGCGCGAAACGTATGGTTCAGTTGCCGCAAGTGCGCATCATGCAGTTGCAAGTTACTCACTTGCGGATTGGGGCGAAGCAGTTTGCCAAGAGCCTGCGCCAGATTGGCCAGTTCGGCGCCTTGGTGCGGGGTAGCAATAAACACCACACCACAAATGCGGCGCACCATGGCTTGATGGCGTGGGTCGTCTTTTTGCATGCTTTGGGTAATCAGCGTTTTGATCACCAAACCGCCCATGCTGTGGCCAATGAGCACCAGTTGGCGTTCGGCAAGCGCGGGATGGACGGAAAACAAGCTCGCCACTTGGTCGCCCTGGTCTGGCAAGGGCATGGCCTGATGTTGCCAACGACTCAAGCTGGCGTCGTATTCCAGCAGATAGACATCACATCCGCTGTCCTCACTCAGCCAATGGGGCCAACAGGCGTCTGACGGTGCATCGGCGTGCCGCCAAGAGTCCAAGAAATGACCGTTCAAGCCATGGATCAAAATTACCACGGGTTTGCTGCGATCCCCTTCACGGCAAAGATGCAATGTGGCCAAGCTGTTGGTTCTCCCATATGGCGCGGCCAGCGCATGACGGCCGCAACACGATATGGATGAATGGTAACGTTTTTGCGACACAGACGGCGGGGCTTTTTGATAGCAAGCACAACAAACCGTTGCCGCGCTTGTTCGAGCTGGGGGCGTATCGTAAGATGAAACGCTATGGTTATGCCAAAAACACAGGCGAATTCAGCGATTGATCAGCTGAACGCCGCCATTCACGCCGGTTGCGCCCCCTCTGAGTTTCAGTTGAAACAGTGGGCGCGCTTCGCATGCGCCTTGCTTAACAAAAGCCCAGCCGACGCCGCAGAGGGATACCAAGTATTGGGGATGCTGGCAACGTTCTCAGGTGATGTAGACGAAGTCGAGGCTAACTTTGGCAAAGCCTCTCAGCTGGCGGCAGGCGACCTTTCACTTGCCCATAGATATATCTGCTCACTGGTTCATGTCGGCTACGCAGCGCGCGCGCTGAATGTGTTGTACGCAATCCGCTTGCCCGGTGGGTTTACTGACCCAGCACTTTGCGCTGACGCCATTCATGTTTTGCTCATCAATGGCTTGGTGCACAACGCCGCAGACTGGATGGATCAATGCCCAGAAGAGGTCACACATTTCCGCGCTGGCGACGCCATGAACTCGTTTGACCCACAATGGCCACAAGTGGCTGCGGCACAGCTGGCTAACCTACAGGTCGCAGCCGCCTGGTCTGATGGCCTGCACTGCGCAGAAACCCTGCTGCGTGAGACGCTGGGGGCCCGGATGTTTGCCGTCACCTATCAATTTCATCTGATCCCCGAATTCGGCCCGGCGCTGACGGTGCGTGCGCCGGTATCAGTGGAATCTGCGGTGGAGCTGAATTTCCAGCTGGCCGAGCGTTGGGCGGCGCAGTTGGATTGCTTACTGTATTGCTCACTGGAACAATTACCCACCCTGACTATCCTGCCCCATGCCCAGCTCAACTGAAGATTTTTTGCTCACCGCTCAAGCGCTGCTACAGCAGCCCGGCGAAGCAGCGGCGCGCAGTGCGGTCAGCCGCGCCTATTACGCGGCTTATCACGCCGCACTGACCTTCGCCAACAGCCACGGCTGGCCCAATTGCCCTTACCAGATGGGCGTGCATGAGCAACTGACTCAACGTTTTGAGCGACAAGGCCAGCACTACAAAGCCCTGGCCATCATGTTGCGCAACTTGCGCAGCGCTCGTGTGAAGGCGGACTATGAGCTTGCCGCCACACTCAATCCGCTAGACGCGCACACCCCTGTGCAAACCGCCCCGCGCCTGCTAGACAAACTCGCCGCCGCCCCCGCCTAACCCTCACACAAACATCCCCCCCGACGCCTCCACCCGTTGCGCGGTCATCCACCCGGCCTCCTCCGACAGCAGCGCCGCCGCCATCGCGCCAATATCCTCCGGCAAACCCACGCGGCCCAGGGCGGTGTGGGCGGCCAGTTGGGCGTTGATGTGCGGGTTGTCGCGCACCAGGCCACCGGCAAAGTCGGTTTCGATGGCGCCGGGGGCCAGGGTGTTGACGCGGATGCCGCGTGCGCCCAGTTCGCGGGCCAGGTAGCGGGTGAGCACTTCCACGCCGCCTTTCATGCTGGCGTAGGCGGCGTAGCCGGGCTGGCTAAAGCGGGTGAGGCCGCTGGAGATGTTCAGGATGCGCCCGCCGTCGGCCAGCAGCGGCAGCAGCGCCTGGGTCAGAAAAAACGGCCCTTTCAGATGGATGTTCAT
>CALMOI010000011.1 GCA_937871735.1 uncultured Comamonadaceae bacterium | reverse complement strand
TCGCCGCCGCAGCCGAATTGACGGCGGTTGATGCGCGGTTTTCGATCCGCCACGAAGGATTTCGCCATTTGGGCGAGTTGCCAAGCGCCAGCGTGGCCGGTGTGCTGATGGATTTGGGCGTGAGTTCGCCGCAAATTGACAACCCGCTGCGTGGGTTTTCTTTCCGCTTCAACGGCCCGCTGGACATGCGCATGGACACCACGCGCGGCGAAAGTGTTGCCGACTGGCTGGCGACTGCCGAAGTGCAGCAAATTGCCGAAGTGGTGCGCGACTATGGCGAAGAGCGGTTTTCCTTGCCGGTGGCCAAGGCCATTGTGGCGCGGCGGCAAGAGCGCGGCCCCATCACCACCACCACCGAACTGGTCGAAGTGGTGTCGAGTGCCGTGCGCACCCGCGAGGCGGGGCAAAACCCGGCGACCCGTACTTTTCAGGCGCTGCGCATCTTCATCAACGCCGAGTTGGAAGAGCTGGAGGCCGCGCTTGAAGCCAGCTTGCAGGTGCTGCAACCGGGCGGGCGGCTGGTGGTGATCAGCTTTCACTCGCTGGAAGACCGCATCGTTAAGCAGTTCATTGCCAAGCATTCGCGCGAGGTGTTTGACCGGCGCGCGCCGTTTGCTGCGCCCAAAGTGATGCAACTGCGGGCTTTAGAGCGCATTCGCCCCAGCGATGCGGAAGTTGCCGCCAACCCGCGCGCACGCAGCGCCATCATGCGGGTGGCCGAAAGGGTAGCTGCGTCATGATGCGCCTGAACTTGGTGCTGATGGTCGCCGTGGTGGTGAGTGCGCTGTTCTTGGTGCATTCCCAGTACGAAACCCGCAGCGTGTTTGTGGAGCTGGAGCGCGCTCACGCCGATGCGCGCAAGCTGTCGTTAGAGCGTCAGCGCTTGGATGTGGAACGCCGCGCCCAAGCCACGCCAGAGCGGGTGGAGCGGCTGGCACGTGACCAACTGCACATGCGCACCACCAACCCCGCCATCACCCAGTACAACAGCCGCGCCGCGTCAGCTCCGGCGGCTTTCACCAACGAGGCTGCACGATGAAGCGCGGCATGTCCTACACCTCCAGCCCGTTGCTGGCCAGCAAAACCCCGGTCTGGCGCAGCCAGTTCATCGTGGTGTCGGTGGCTTTGGGGTTTTTGGGCTTGGCGGCGCGTGCTGCCTATGTGCAGGTCTATGCCAATGCCTTCTTCCAGCGTCAAGGTGAAGTGCGCTTTGCGCGCACCTTGGAGCTGCCCGCCAGCCGGGGGCGCATCTTGGATCGCAACGGGCTCATCTTGGCGTCTAGCGTGGTGGCGCAAAGCATTTGGGCCATTCCCGAAGACGTGGAGCGCGATGGTGCCAAGTTGCAGCAATTGGCTGGCTTGCTGGGCATGTCGCCGGACGAGTTGAACAAAAAGCTGGAAGACGAAGACAAGAGCTTCGTCTGGCTCAAGCGCCAAGTTGAAGAGCCAGTGGCCAAGCAAATCACGGCCTTGGGCATCAAAGGCATTTACCAGCGCCGCGAGTACAAGCGCAAATACCCCGAAGGCGAGGCGGTGGCCCATGTGGTGGGTTTTGCCAACGTCGAAAACAACGGCCAAGAAGGCGTGGAACTGGCGTTCGACAAGGCGTTGGCCGGTCGCGCTGGGTCGCGCCGTGTTATCAAAGACCGCTTGGGTCGGGTGGTGGAAGATGTGGGCGAGCAAGTTCCCGCAGAAGAGGGCAAAGACCTGCAACTCAGCATCGACAGCA
>CALMOI010000010.1 GCA_937871735.1 uncultured Comamonadaceae bacterium | reverse complement strand
TTCAGACGGCTGAGCCGGGACTTTGAGCGCATGCCGCAGGTGCTGGCGGCGCTGCTCAACTCGACTGTGAGTTCATAACACGCTCTAACTGATCAATTACGGCGGATATTCATCTGCCCACCTGCATGCATTCTTTACCGTTCTCAATCAACTGCTTGCGTTCCATTCATCAATAAGCAATGCAAGCATTTGATAGGAAGTTGAAGCCAGTTATGGGATTTTTGCCTGTATTTTATAAATTTCAGGTGTTGGTGCGCTGTGAGCTTAGAGGTTGGACGGCTTGGTCAGATGATGCATGTGATAGAGTTATATTTACTCTTTTGTGAGAACTTTATCATTACATTCTTGATTGAATATCTGGGCAATTTTCTGTGCGGGAGTTTATTTTCTATGAGGTTTATGTCGCTCTGGTGTGGAAGGTGCATGGCGCACAGTGGTACCAATTTGGTGCTAATTCGACCTTGAATAGATACTTTGTGTAACAGAAAGGCTGCACATGAAAAGGTTGCGTATCGTGTTGGCATTGTGTTTCGCGGGTTTGGCATGGCCCGCGCTGGCACAGCAAGAGCCCGCCATGTTTCGTGGCGCTGATTTGAAAACGGGCGCACAGCTCATCGCGGGCAACCAGTGCGCCACCTGCCATCAGCGCCAAGTGGGCGGCGATGGCAGCGCCATCTACCGGCCAGCGGGCCGCATCAACTCACCGGCTGCGCTGGTTAACATGGTCGATCAGTGCAATATGCGACTGAACCTGAACCTGTTCCCAGACGAGATCACGTCGATGGCGGCGGTGCTCAACCGTCGCTACTACCACTTCACCAAGTAACCATGCCCACTCGCCGACAGACTCTTCAACACAGCGCGGCGGTGGCGGCCTTGTTGGCCGCCAGCGGGCTGTTGCCGCAGGATGCGCAGGCGGCGTTCAACAGCGCGGCGTTTTCAGCCCTGACGGTGGCTGATGCGTTGCGGGCCTTGGGCGCATCAGCGCCGCAAGCCAGCCCAGACGTGAGCTTGGTTGGCCCCGATGTGGCCGACAACGGCGCAGCGGTGTCCATCAGCCTGAGCACCACGCTGCCCAACGCCCAGCAGTTGCTGATCTTGGTGGACAAAAACGTGTCGCCTTTGGCAGCACGCTTTCATCTGACCGACAGCGTGGAGCCGAACTTTGCCCTGCGCATCAAGATGAGCGAGTCGTCTGACGTGTACGCGGTGGCCATCACCACTGACGGGCGGGCGTGGTTTGCCAAGCGCCGTATCAAGGTGATTTTGGGAGCTTGCAATGGCTGAAACAGCGCGTCCGATGCGCATTCGCGCCCAAGCCGTGGGCGACAAAACCACGGTGCGCGTGCTGATGAATCATGAGATGGAATCAGGCCAGCGCAAGGACACGGCGGGTCAGCTCATCGCCGCGTGGTTCATCCAAGAGGTTGAGGCCCAGTTGAACGGCAAGGTGGTGCTGACGGCGGAGTGGGGCGGCGCGGTCGCCAAACATCCGTTCTTGCAGTTCAGCGTGCGCGGGGCCAAGGCGGGCGACACGATCACCATCACGTGGCGCGACAACATGGGCGACAGCCGCACGGATCAGGCCACGGTGTCTTGACGCACGCGGGCTCAGCCGCCCGCTCGTTTGGCGCGGTAGCCTTGGGCTTGCAGCCACGTGACCAAGCGCTCGCAGTGGTCGCCTTGCACTTCAATCACGCCCTCTTTCACGGTGCCACCGCTGCCGCAGGTGGCTTTGAGCTGCTTGCCCAAGGCGGCGAGCGCGTCGGCGTCAAGGGCCAAGCCTTTCACCAGCGTCACGGCTTTGCCGCCCCGGCCTTTGGTTTCGCGGGAGACGCGCACCACGCCATCAGCCGCGCCGCTGGCGGCCTGCCGCGCTTGGTTTTGTTTGCACACGCACTGTGCTACCGGCTGGCGGCAGTCAGGGCACATGCGACCCGCTTCGGTGGAGTAGACCAATCCGCTGGCGGCGGGGGCTGGGTTGGCAGTGTTCGCGGTGGGTTGTGCGCGGTTCAGCGCCAGGCCCAGCGCACCGGCCAGGGTGTTGGGGGTTTTGGCATTCTTCATGGCGGCAATTCCTCAATCGGGCACGAAGCGGGCTTTGAACTTGGCCACGTCGTCGGCCAGCTCCAGCGTGACCAGTTGGCCCATTTTCATGTCCGACAAGCGGCAGGCGGCGTACAGCGTGGCTTTGCCCTGAAAGTTGAAGTAGGGCAGGTCGATCAAGGTGTACGGATAGGGCACAAACACCTGATGCGTAAAGATCTCGCTGTGCGCATTGCGCGGCGAGGGGTAGAGCTTGTAGTGCGCGGTGGTGATCGTTTTTTCAGTCATCTTGTTTCAATTGGCAGGTGCCGCGCCCGAACCAGCGCAGGCCGCACCCAGCCGCAAGCATAGAGCCTGCGCTGGCGGCTGTGTACAGTGCAGTTTTTACACAATGGAAGTACCCCTCCCTCATGGCAAAACCCAACGAATGGGCAGGCAAAGTGTTGGCCCTGCTCAAAGGTGGCAACACCGATGCCGCCATCGCCCAAATCAAAGTGGCCCCGACCGTCAAAGACCTGCAAGCCTTGCGCAACGGCATGGTGTTGGCGCGCCTCACGGGCCGCTGGCGACACGTCGATGAAGCAGTGGACGACAACCTCGCGCTGCTTTCCGCCCCCAGGCTGCACCGCGCTCCTTGAGCGTTTTCCACGATGGAGCCGTCACGGTGCCCCGCAGAAGCCGCGCCCTCTACGCCCTTGCCGTTGTCTTGACCATAGCGGCGGGGTTGGCCTCGCGCCATTTCCGAGGCTGGATACCGCCGATGTTCGGCAAGTATCCCGGCGATGTGCTGTGGGCCTTGATGGTGTTTTGGGGCTGGGGCTTGATCTGCGCCTCAGCGTCCAGCAAGCGCGTGGCGGCGCTGGCGTTGTGTAGCGCGCTGGCCGTTGAACTGCTCAAACTTGTGCAACTGCCCTGGCTCGTCAGCGCCCGCCACACCACGCTGGGGCATTTGGTGTTCGGCCATGTGTTTTCATGGCAAAACTTGGTGGCCTATGCGCTGGGCGTGGGGCTGGGTTTTGCGCTGGAACGGCTCTTTTTTGCCTCACGACTTCAATGACGAATCTCACCACCGCCATCCCGCCCGATGTTCACGCCGACATCATGCGCCGCCTCGCGCGCGTCGAAGCCGCAGAAGGCGTCAAAATTTTGCTGGCGATTGAGTCCGGCAGCCGGGCTTGGGGCTTTGCCTCGCCCAACAGTGATTTCGATGTGCGCTTCATCTACGTCCGACCTGCGGATTGGTATCTGTCGGTCGATCTGGAAGAGCGGCGCGATGTGATCGAGTACCCCATCGTGGACGAGATCGACCTCAACGGCTGGGATGTGCGCAAAGCCTTGCCCATGTTTTGGAAGTCCA
>CALMOI010000009.1 GCA_937871735.1 uncultured Comamonadaceae bacterium | reverse complement strand
GGTCGGGCTGAACATGGTGTGCGCGTCGAAGAGGAGATCGACGCCGTCGCCGACCGCCAGCCGCAGCGCCTCGGTGCCCTTGATCGTCGCGGCGATCGAGCGTTGGGGGTCCCAGTGGTGCAGCGACTCCCCGTCGAGCGCGGCGAGCGGGCC
This sequence comes from uncultured Comamonadaceae bacterium, assembly GCA_937871735.1. Lineage (GTDB taxonomy): Bacteria > Pseudomonadota > Gammaproteobacteria > Burkholderiales > Burkholderiaceae_C > CALMOI01. The sequence goes on along the minus strand of CALMOI010000009.1, from coordinate 15,456 downwards.
GGGGCGATTTTGTAAGCGCTTACGCTTCAGTGGGGCCGGTGCTCAGTCCAAACAAGCGTGCGGCGTTGCCGTAGAGCAGTTTGTCCAGCACCTTGCCCCTGAAGCCCAGCGCCAGAAAATCGTCAATCGATTGGCGGATCGGGCGAAACGGGTAAGACGATCCGAACAGCAATTGATCGGCCATGAAACCGTTGGCCGCTTGCACAAACACCTCGCTGCCGGGGAGAAATTGGTACATGTCCGGCACGACCGAGATGTTTTCATAGCGAAAGGCCACGCCCACCAGTTGCTGCGTGTTGGGGTAGTAGCCGTGATAGCAGACGATGCGCAGCTGCGGAAAAGCCTGAGCCACTTTCGCCAGTCGGCCAGGATCGTTGAACGCTGGGTCTGGCGTGGTGGGCCCCGACATCAAAAACAGCGGCAGCCCACGGCTGTTCAAATGCTCGTAGATCGGGAAGTACAGCGCATCGTCGGGATGTCGGGCGGGCACACCAAAGCCCGGTTCTAAGCCGATGCCCGCCAGGCCCAGTTGGTCAATGGCCCGGTCAATCTCGGCCAATGCGCCATCCACACCTTGAATGGCCGGGTCGATGCCTGCGATGCCCAGCAACTCTTCGTGCGGATGAGTGATGTGGTGAATCACATCGTTGGGCAGATGCTGGCTGGGGGTGTGTCGCCCCACCACGACCGCTTTGGTCAGGCCCGCATCGCGAACCTCGGCCAAGAAGCCCTCGGGCGTGAGCGAGCGCGCGAAATGCTCGTCGCTGCCACGCGTGCCCACGCGGCGATTGAGCCAGCGTGCGGTTTCGTAGCCCGGTGATCCGGGGTTAGCACCGAAAAAGTCGTGCAGGTAGGCGGGGCGGCAGCGCAAGTCAACGATGTTCATGCTGTCACCTCGCTGTCGGCTGTAGTGGCCTTGGCCGCAGTGGCGCGCACGTCAAATGCTCCGCCTGTGAGGACTTGGTCAATCAGTGTCACTGGCTTTTTACCCGGCAGCAGCGGGAACACCAGTTCGGCGAAGCGGATAGATTCTTCCAAGTGTGGGTAGCCCGACAGCACAAAAGTGTCCACGCCCAAGTCGGCGTACTCTTGCAAGCGTGCCGCCACGGTTTGCGGATCGCCCACCAGCGCCGTGCCCGCACCGCCGCGCACCAAGCCGACACCGGCCCACAGGTTGGGGCTGACTTCGAGTCGGTCACGCCGCCCGCCGTGCAATGCGGCCATGCGCTGCTGCCCCACCGAGTCCATGCTGGCGTAGTTGCTCTGGGCTTTGGCGATGGTGTCGTCGTCGAGTCGGCTGATCAGGCGCTCGGCGGCGGCCCAAGCCTCTTCATTGGTTTCCCGGACGATGACGTGCAGGCGCACGCCAAAGCGCACGGTGCGGCCATATTTTTCGGCGCGCTGGCGCACATCGGCGATTTTCTCGGCGACGGCGGCGGGTGGCTCGCCCCAGGTCAGGTAGGCATCGACATGCTTAGCGGCCAGCTCGTGCGCCGCTGGCGACGAGCCACCAAAGTACAGCGGCGGATGCGGCGTTTGCACTGGCGGGAAGAAGTTGCGCGCCTGCTTGATGTTGAAGTGCTGTCCTTGGAAATCGACGCTCTTGCCTGCCAGCAGATCACGCCAAACGGTCAGAAATTCATCGGCAGCTTCATAGCGCTGGTCGTGGTTGAGGTACACGCCTTCGGCGGCCAACTCGGCGGCATCGCCACCGGGGACGACGTTGAGCAGCAGTCGCCCATTCAAGGCTTGATCCAATGAAGCCGCTTGGCGGGCGCTGGCAGTGGGGCCGGTGACGGAGGTGCGCAGCGCCACCAGCAGCTTGATGCGCTGTGTCACGGGCACCAAGCTGGCGGCGGTGACCCACGGATCGAGGCAACTGCTGCCAGTGGGAATCAATAGGCCGTCGTAGCCGAGCGTTTCAGCGGTCACGGCAATTTGGCGCATGTAGGCATTGGTCGCCGGACGACCGGAGTTGGACTTGCCTAGGTAGCGGGTGTCCCCGGATGTGGGTAGAAACCAGAAAACTTCAAAACTCATGAGCGGGCCTCAATGTCAACGATAGATGCATGAGCTGTCCGCAAACTCCATACCAAGCCTAAAAGTTTGGAAATTGACCCGCTAACAAGGTGTTTCGAGTCGGTAAAAAGCAGTTTTTGGCTCTATTGCGCTGGAAAAATGGGCTTTTCACCTGATCGATCGGCCCGATGGAGCACGTAGCGCGCAAGTGTTGTTGCTGGAACATTTGGGTACGTTTGATGTTGCTCTGCCAACAGTTGCTGCTGCGGTTGCGCGTGGATGCACCCCCACTTTCGGTGGCAGATCCAAGCACCTGCTTCTTATTAAATAACTTTAAAGTATTTTGAATGCATTTATTAGATGATTTAAAGTACAAAAAAGCCAGAATTCACCCACTCCAGTGGGGTACAGGTGCATCAATGGGGTGTGTGCCGCTGGTCTGTAGCTGATGCCTGTTTTTCTTGGCATAACTGTTGCGGAAGCAGCATCAGTTGCCAGCGCCAACCGCTGCGGCAACCCCATCAACTTTTTGACACAGGATTCATCCCATGAGCGCTCCCTTGAAAGTCGTTGCTGTTTCTGGCGGCACCTTCCGTCCCTCCCGCACGCTGGTGCTGACACAGGCCATCGTGGCCGAATTGGCCAAGCATCGCGCCATCGACAGCCACATCATTGAATTGGGCGACATTGCTCGACCGCTGGGTAGCGCACTCTCGCGCAAAGAACTCCCGCCCGCCGTCGAAAGCGAGCTGCGCGCCATTGAATCGGCTGACTTGCTGATTGCCGCTACGCCGGTTTATCGCGCCTCATACCCCGGCCAATTCAAGCACTTGTTTGATCTGATTGGCCAAGATGCATTGGTCGCCAAGCCCGTGCTGTTTGCTGCTACGGGCGGTAGCGAGCGCCATGCGCTGGTGATTGACCACCAATTGCGCCCCCTGTTTAGCTTTTTCCAAGCACTGACACTGCCAACGGGCGTATATGCCTCTGAGGCTGATTTCAGCAGCTATGAAATCAGCAGCGAGTTGCTTCAAGCGCGTATTCGTTTGGCTGTCCAACATGCGCTGCCCTTGCTGGCCGCGCACACGGCTGAGGAGTTGCAAGCCGCCTGATGGCATCGCGGTGACTGCACCATTGCCCGGCTGCATACACCGCACACGCCTCTTTTTCCATCTCCTATCCCTTCAGGAAACAGTGTGTGACTGCCAATTACCAACTCAAAGCCATTGCGCCCCTTCAGATTGCTCGCCAGCTCGCAGCCCGGTTTGACGAAACCGCCGCCGAGCGAGACCTGCGTGGCGGCACACCCAAGGTCGAACGCGACGCACTGCGCCACAGTGGCCTGCTGGCTCTGAGCATTCCCCGTCAATACGGCGGCTTGGGTGCCAGTTGGAGTGAGACGCTACAGATCGTGCGAGAGTTCGCGCGCGTCGATAGCTCCATCGCTCATGTCTATGGCTTTCAGCATTTGATGCTGGCCACGGTGCGTCTGTTTTCGCGTCCTGATCAGTGGGAGCCGTGGTTTGAACAAACTGCCCGCAACGACTGGTTCTGGGGCAATGCGCTCAACCCGTTGGACACGCGCACGATCTCGAGAAAGCGCAACGGCTGGCGAGAGTTTTCTGGCCGCAAGAGTTTTTGCTCCGGCTCGGCTGATTCGGAGATGCTGATCGCCTCGGCGCTGGACGAGTCTCCTAGCGGCAAGCTGTTGATCGCGGCGATTCCCAGCAGTCGCACCGGCATCACACTGCATGGCGACTGGGACAACATGGGCCAGCGCCAAACCGACAGTGGCAGCGCCACCTTTGAGCGGGTGCGGGTTGAAGAAAATGAGTTGTTGCTTGATCCCGGCCCGCTGAGCACGCCCTTTGCGTGTCTGCGACCCCTGATCGCGCAGTTGACTTTTGCCAACATGTTTCTCGGGATTGCTGAAGGTGCGTTTACTGAGGCCCGCCACTACACGCTCAAAGAATCGCGCGCTTGGCCCAAGTCTCTCGCTGATCAAGCCAGCGAAGACCCCTACACGCTGCGTCACTACGGTGAGTTTTGGGTCGGCTTGGAAAGCGTGCGTCTGTTGACTGAGCGCGCCAACGCCTTGCTCGACGAAGCTTGGCGCAAAGAGCACCGGCTGGGGGCGGAGGAGCGTGGTCATTTGGCGGTGGCGATTGCGACCGCTAAGGTGGCCGCCACTCGTTCTGGGCTTGATCTGACCAGTCGCTTGTTTGAAGTGACTGGCGCGCGCGCCACTCATGCTGCCTTGCGGCTGGATCGTCACTGGCGCAACTTGCGTACCCAAACTTTGCACGACCCCGTGGACTACAAGCTCAACGAGCTGGGCGACTGGGCGCTGAATGCATCGTTGCCAACACCGTCTTTTTATTCATAGCCTACCTATGCAATTGCTCACCTTGCCCCCGTCTCCCGCTCTTGCCACCTCTATCCGAGCCACAGCCCAAGTGTTTGAGGATCCGAAATCCCAGGCTCTGTTGGCGCACTTGCAGCAGGTCGCTCCGAGTGATGCCAGCGTGCTCATCATCGGCGAAACGGGCACGGGCAAGGAGCTGGTGGCGCGCCATTTGCATGAACTCAGCGCGCGGCGCAGCGGCCCATTCGTTGCGGTCAACTGTGGGGCATTCTCTGAGAACTTGGTAGAGGCTGAGCTTTTTGGTCATGAAAAAGGCGCATTCACCGGCGCACTCAGCTCCAAACCCGGCTGGTTTGAGGAGGCCAATGGCGGCACGCTGTTTCTCGATGAGATCGGCGACTTGCCTATGCCCATTCAGGTCAAATTACTGCGTGTGTTGCAAGAGCGCGAGGTGGTGCGCCTAGGCTCTCGCAAAAGCACGCCGATCAATGTGCGCGTGCTGGCGGCGACCAACGTGCAGTTAGAAAAAGCCATCAACGCAGGCAACTTCCGCGAAGACTTGTACTACCGACTCAATGTGGTGACGCTCGAACTGAGCCCGTTGCGCGATCGTCCCGGTGACATCCTGCCATTGGTGCGCCACTTCATTGCCGCTTACAGCCACCGCTTGGGCTACAGCGACATCACGCTGCACCCCGAGGCTCAGCAAAAACTGGTGAGTTACTCGTGGCCGGGCAACATTCGTGAGCTGGAAAACGTCATCCACCACACCTTGCTCATTTGCCGGGCCAACCTGATTCGTGCCGAAGACTTGCATTTGTCCAAGCTGCGCTTGGAGCGCCAAGAAGACAGCGTTCGCCCACAAGATGAATCGGCTGATGTTTTGCTGCAACGCGCTTTTCAAAAGCTGTTTGAAGAGGAAAGCGGCGCGCTGCATGAAAAAGTGCAAGAAGTGCTGCTCGGCACAGCGTATCGGTTTTGCCACTACAACCAAGTTCACACCGCGCAACTGCTGGGGTTGAGCCGCAACATCATCCGCGCCCAATTGATCAAGGCGGGCGAGTTGGTGGTCAATAAGCGCCGCCCTGATGGGCAAGAGCGGCGCGGCCTCGCTGGTGGTCACCGACGCGGTTTCGGCCTCATCCCTGAACTGAGCTTTGGCCACCCAAATAGAAGTCATGCATGTCGTCACGCTCAGCCAGTTCTTGCGCTGCGCCTTCGCTGACCACCTGACCGTTTTCGAGCACGTAACCGTATTGCGCGTAGCGCAGGGCGATCTTCAAGTTTTGCTCGGCAATCAAGAAACTCATGCCCTCGGCCTTGTTGAGCTGGGCGATGATGTCAAAAATTTCTTCAACAATCTGCGGTGCCAGTCCCATCGACGGCTCATCCAGCAGCACCAGACGCGGTTGTGCCATCAACGCGCGGCCAATCGCCACCATTTGCTGCTCGCCGCCTGAGGTGTAGCCGGTCAGACTTTTGCGCCGCTCCTTCAAGCGCGGAAAGTAGCTGTAAATGCGCTCCAGCTCCGCCTTCAGGGTTGGGCGCGACACCTTGCGCACAAAGCCGCCAATCAGCAAGTTATCTTCGACCGTCAGGTGCGCGAAGCAATGCCGCCCTTCAAGCACCTGCACCAGCCCGCCAGCCACCAGCGCATCGGGCTCGCGTGCGGCAATGTTTTGGCCTTGGTAGAGGATGCGCCCCCGCGTCATGGCACCACGCTCGGCTTGGATCAAGTGTGAGATCGCCTTTAACGTGGTGCTTTTGCCCGCACCGTTGGCCCCCAACAGCGCCACGATCTGACCCGCTTGCACCGCGAGCGACACCTTGCGCACCGCCAAAATGGCTTGCTCATAGACGACTTCAATGTCGTCAACTTGAAGGATGGGCGTGTTGGACATGGCGTTTCAGTTCCAGGGATGGCGCGGTGGGTTCACGTTGTTGAGGTAGTAGTTGCCGATGTGGAAAAACTTCCAGCGCACCGGGTCATGCAGCGTGTGAATGCGCGCGTTACGCCAGTGGCGATCCAAGTTGTGCGTGCTCAACGCTGAGCGCGTGCCCGCCAGCTCAAACAGGCGGTTGGTTACTTCGATGGCGATTTGGGTCGTTAACACCTTGGCTTCAGCCGTGCCGGTTGTGGCAGCAGCGACGGTGGCGTCAGTCGGTTCATTCAGTGCCACATCAATCAGATGACCGGCGCGCTCCAGCAGCGCCTCGGCGGCGTGCAGCTTGATTTGCAAATCACCAATGGCGGCGATGGTGAACGGGTCTTCGGCAGCAGTTTCTTTGCCGCTGTCAATCCAAGGACGGCTCTTGGTGCGGATGAATGCAATCGAATCAGCCTGCGCGCCGCGTGCGATGCCTGCGTCAATCGCGGCTTGGATGATTTGCGAAATCGGCCCAGCCGCAGTCGGGTGGTCAAAGGCATCAATCGGGACGACGCGGCGTTGGGGCACACGCACTTGCTCAATTTTCACGGAGCCCGAAGCCGTGGTGCGCTGACCAAAGCCCGACCAGTCGTTGATCACGGTCAGCCCTGCCGTGTCGCGATCGGTGAACACGATGTAGCCCTTGCCACCTTCGCCCACAGCCACGATGGGCACGATGTGCGAGAGCAACGCGCCAGTGGTGTAGAACTTTTGGCCGTTGACTTCGACCTCATCGCCGTGCGCGGTCACTGTCGTTTCAAAAGCAGCCACGTTGCGGCTGTTCAATTCAGAAAAAGCATTGCCAAAACGGTAGCCCTTGAGCACCAAGTCGAACAGTTCACGTTTCTGTGCTTCGCTGGCATCCAGCCCGATGTGCGCAACCAAGACGAAATGGTTTTGGCTGATTTGCGCAATGCTCGAATCGGCTGCGGAAATGATCGCCACCACTTTGGCCAGCGTGGCATACGACACGCCGGGGCCGCCGTAAGCCTTGGGCACATTGATGCCCCACAAACCGCTTTGCGAGTAAGCATCAATCTCGTCGATGGGCAAGAAGCCTTCGCGGTCACGCAGTGCAGATTCAGGGGCAAAGCGGGCGGCCAGGCCGTGGGCAATCTCAATCGCCTCCGCATCGCTTTGGATGATGTGGGCCGGTTGCGCCGGACGAGGGCGGGGCGCAAAAGGTGCGGGCGAGTTGACGCGCGGGCGTTCCAAAGTGGCTGACATGGTGTGACTTTCAAATAAGGACAGAAATGGGCGGGTGCGTGGATCGGGTTTCAGCGGCGTTGCCTGGCTTATTTGCCGGGTGTGCCCGCGCCGATTTGCCAGACGTAAGGCGGTTCAGTGCCGTTGATGACCCAGTCGCCGATCACTTTTTCTTTGTAGATCAGTGGGTTGTGCGTGGCCACGGTGCGGGCATTGCGCCAGTGGCGATCCAGCGCCTTGGACTCGCGAGCCGCTGAAGCGCCCAGTGCGTTGAACAGGTCTGACGAGGCGCGAATCACCAAATCAGCCAGCACCACTTGGCCTTGCGCAGATTCAATTTCCGCGTCAATGTTGGCCAGGCGTTCGGCTTCGTCATTGCCGCCAAAGCGGGCTTCATAGGCGCGTTGCGAGGGTTCAGCGGCGCGGATCGCGACGGCCTCGGCGGCATAGGCTTGCGCCGAAATGCGGCCTACCACCTGCTGCACTTGCACGTCTTGCGCCACGCTGGTGGCGTTGCCGTGGCTGAAGATACGGGTGCGCGCTCGCACTTCGTGTGCAATGTCGCGCTCAACCGCCTTGGCCGTCCCGGCCAACACAGCCAGCAACACCAGTTGGTAAAACGCGGTTTGGTACTTGAAGCGAGTGGCAAAGTCGATCACGTTGACCGCCTCGACCTGGGCGTTCACAAAAATCGAGGTGCCGCTGCCGGTGGTGCGCTGGCCAAATCCGTCCCAGTCATCGTTGAGCGTCACGCCTGCTTGATGGGTGCTGACCACGGCAATCACATCGCCACCGGTATCGGTGCGCTTGGCATACACGTCGATCCAGTCGGCAAAGATGCTGCCGGTGCTGTAGAACTTGGTGCCGTTCAGCAGCCAATCGCCTTGCTCGGTGGGCGAGACTTTGGTGATGGCATCGCCGATTTTGACGCTGCCGATTTCAGTCCAAGCGTTGCCCACCAAGTCGCCAGCGACAAAACGCTGAAACCAAATGCTGCGCTCGGGGCTGGGAGGCGCGTTCAGGCGATCTTCGACAAAAGCGAAATGCCCACGCAGCGCCTGCGGCAAGTTGGAGTCAGCCTGAGCCAACTCAATCAGCAAGCGAAAGAGCTGCGGAATCGAAGCGCCTGCGCCGCCGTACTGAACTGGCACGCGCACTGCGCCAAAACCAGCTTCCTTCAGCCACTTGACCTGCTCATAGGGCAGGCTGCGCGAGCGCTCGCGCTCTAGCGCACCTTCGGCGATGCGCGAAAAAATCGGACGAAAGCGGTTGGCCAGGGTTTCGTAATCGGTGCCAACGGACAGGTTAGACAGGGGAGGGTTATGGCTCATGGTGATGTATCTCTGTTGCTATCGGGACTCAAATCAAGCGGTTGAAATCAGCCTTCTTTGCTGCAATCGCGGGGCGTGATGCCTTTTTCCTTGGCGTACTTGTGCGCGGACTCTTCAATAATCGGACGCAGCAAAGCACGGTCGGCCTGCACCCAGTCGCTGATGACGCTCCACTTTTGGCCATCCCACTGCTGAAAGCGCACGGCACCGCCGCCTTCGTGGTCTGAGCAAGACAGCTTGAGCGGCTGCACCAAGCCCAGCGCGCCCAGGCTCTTGAGACGTGCGTCGTCCAGCTTGAGGTGTTCAAAGCCCCAGCGCACTTGTTCGCCGGTCAATGGCTTCTTGCCGAATTTCTCTTGCGCGATGCGGACTGCTTCGACGTTCAAAATCCCGTTCACCACACCGAGGTTGTAGTAAACCGAGCCGAAGCGTTTGGGGTCGGCCAAGTTGCCTTTGCCTGCGTCCACCACGGTTTTCTTGATGCCTTGGAGCACCGGAAATTGCGTGCCCGACGGGTGCGTGGTGATGGAGATAAAGCCCTTGGCTGCGGTGCCAGCGGGCGCAGCATCGTCTTCGGAGTTGCTCCAGATGTTGCCGATGATGCGGTTGGCGGGAAAGTCCACTTTTTGCGCCGTTTTCAGCGCTACGGGGTTCATGACACCCCAGCCGCGCAAGATCACCCAGTCCGGTTTGTCGCGGCGGATGTTCAGCCACTGCGACTGCTGCTCATTGCCCGGATGGGGAACTTCCACATGCGCAACTGTGAAGCCATATTTCTTGGCCAGCAGATCCAAAACGGGGATGGTTTCCTTGCCGTAGGGCGAGCCGTGGTAGAGCGTGACGATCTTCTTGCCCTTGAGCTTGTCCAGCCCGCCAGACTGCGCTGCGATGTAGTTGACGATGGCCGACACCTCGGAGTACGGGTTCAATTGCAGCGGGAACACATACGGAAACACGCTGCCATCGGTGGAGTCGGTGCGACCGTGGTTGATGGTGATCAGCGGCAGCTTGTCTGCCGTGGAGCGATCCAGCGTGGCGTAAGCAATGCCCACCGACAGCGGATTGGTGGCGGCAGCGGGTGCGCCGTTCAGGCCTTTTTTCAGGCGCTCGTAGCACTCCACGCCTTTTTCGACGACGTATTCGGTTTCACATTCGCTCCAAGTGAGCTTGACCCCGTTCACGCCACCGTTGGCATTGATGTACTGCATGTAGTCAATGAAGCCACCGAAAAATCCGGTACCGCCAGCTGCATATGGGCCCACGCGGTAGCTTTGCAGCGGAAAGTACTGTTCAGGTTCGGCTTGGGCGGCAAAGGCGGCGGTCGTGATGCCGAGCGCCAAAATCAGGCTGCGGGTCAGGGTGAGTTTGGACATCTTGCGATTTCTCCTTGTGGGACTTTGGAAATGGGACATAGAAAAAAATCAGTAGCGCAACGGCCACACGCGGGCCCGCTCACGAAAGCGCTGCCACAGGCGGGCCAGCCCTTCGGGTTCTTTGATGAGGAAGGCGATGATCAGCGCGCCAAAAATGAACTTTTGCAGGTTCTCTAGCTGCGCTGGATCAATCAGACCCACGGGCAGCGCGTTGGCCAAGTTCGACAGCAGCAGGGGAAACAGCACCATGAAAGCCGCGCCCAAGAAGTTGCCCAAGATGCTGCCCAGTCCACCCAAAATGATGATGAACAGCACTTGGAAGGAACGGTTCAAGTCAAACCCGTGCGGCTCGACGGTGCCCAGGTAAGTGAACGCCCAAAGCGAACCCGCGATGCCAAGAAAAAACCCACTCAGCGCAAAAGCCAGCAGCTTGGTTTTGAGCAACGGAATGCCGATGACCGCAGCGGCGGTGTCCATGTCACGCACCGCCATCCAGTTGCGGCCCAGCTCGCTGCGTACCAAGTTCTTGCCCAACCAAAACAGCGCCACGACAACGCTCAAGGTCAACACATAGCGACCGACTGGCGAGCTGAAATCTGCCCCGCCAATGGTGAGCGGCGGCGCACTGATGACGCCGGAAGCGTTGTCGTTGGAGAACCAGCCAAACTTGGTCAGCACCCACGACACGAAAAATTGCGCCGCCAGTGTGGAAACGATCAGGTAAAAGCCCTTGATGCGCAGGCTGGGCAGGCCAAACACCACCGCCACCAGCGCCGCCGTCACGCCCCCCAGAAAGAGACTGATCAACAGCGGCAGGCCGGGCAAACGCAGCCCGAAGTTGTAGGCTGCAAAAGCACCCACCGCCATGAAAGCCGCTGAGCCCAGCGACAACTGGCCCGCGTAACCCGTCAGCAAGTTCAGCCCCAGACCGGCCAGCGACAGCACCAGAAAGGGAATCAAAATGGCGCTGAACCAGTAATCGTTGCCGATGAAGGGCACGACAACAAAGGCAAAGGCCAGCAGCAGCGCCAGCGCGTGGCGGTCTTGGCGCAGACGAAACAGGCGGCGCTCGCCCGCATAGGAAATGCTGAATTGACCGGCTTCGGTGTAGAGCATGGGGGTGTCTCCTTAAACCCGCTCAATGGCGCGTTCGCCAAAGAGACCTGCTGGACGCACCAGCAAAAACAGCAGCGCCAGCACGTAGGGGAACCAGTTCTCCAGCCCGCCGCCGATGAGGGGTCCAAGGTAAATTTCCGCCAGCTTTTCAGATGCGCCGATGATCAAGCCGCCCACAATCGCTCCGCCCATCGACGAAAAGCCACCGATGATCAGCACCGGCAGCGCCTTGAGCACCACCAGCGACAGCGAAAACTGCACGCCCAGCCGCGCCCCCCACAGCAGTCCGGCCACCAGCCCGACAAAACCGGCTACGGCCCACACCACCGCCCAAATCGGTTGCAGGCGAATGCCCACCGCCAGCGCAGCCAGCGGGTCATCGGCCACAGCGCGCAGCGACAGCCCAATGCGCGTCTTGCTGAACAGCAGCGACAGCACTGTGACCAGCACCGCCGCCGTGCCTGCGGCGAACAAATCAAACTGCGACAACAGCACGCCACCCAGCGCCAGCGGCTCGTCGCTGATGCCCAGCTCCAGGCCGTGAACTTGTGCGCCCCACAGTGCTTGGGCCGCGCCCTCCACCATGTAAGACAAGCCCAGCGTGGCCATGAACAGCGTGATGGGCGAGCGGTTGACCAGCGGGCGCAGCACCCATCGCTCCACCAGCAGCGCAATCACCACCATCGCTGCCAACGTGACCGCAAACGCCAGCCAAAACGGCATACCGCGCTCCAGCAGGCTGACAAAGGTCAGCGCCGCAAACAGCACCATCGCGCCTTGGGCGAAATTGAACACGCCTGAGGCCTTGTAAATCAGCACAAAGCCGATAGCCACCAGCGAGTACATCACCCCAGCCAGCAGGCCACCGAGCAGCACTTCAAAGAAAAAATCCATGGTTCTAGATCCTGTGCAAGTCAGTGGCGTGTGCCAAGGTAAGCGGCGATCACGGCAGGATCGCGGCGCACTTCGGCGGGTGATCCGTCGCCGATCTTGTGGCCGTAGTCGAGTACCACGACGTGGTGCGACAGGCCCATCACCACGCCAATGTCGTGCTCGATCAACACCACCGTGGTTCCGAATTCGCGGTTGATGTCCACAATGAAGCGGCTCATCTCCTGCTTTTCTTCGGCGTTCATGCCCGCCATGGGTTCGTCGAGCAGCAGTAACTTGGGTTCGGCGGCCAGCGCGCGCGCCAGTTCGACACGCTTTTGCAGGCCATAAGGCAGCTTGCCCACCAAGGCGTTGCGCCACGGCTGGATGTGCAAAAACTCAATCACCCGTTCGGCGGCCTCGCGCTGGCGGTCGTCTTCGGGCGCGGCGCGGCCTAGGCGCAAGGCTTGCTCCAGCCAGCTGCTGCGGCGCTTGAGGTTGCGCCCGGTGAGCACGTTGTCGAGCACGCTCATGCCTTTGAACAGCGCCAAATTCTGGAAAGTGCGGGCAATGCCTCGCACAGCGGCATCGTGTGGATGCATGCGTCTGCGGGTTTCGCCTTCAAAACTGATGTGCCCCTGTTGCGGCTGATAAACGCCGTTGATCACGTTGAGCAATGAACTTTTGCCCGCGCCGTTGGGGCCAATCAGGGCGCAGATTTCTCCGCGTGCCACCGCAAAGCTGATGTCCGTGACCGCCTTCACGCCTTTGAACGAAAGAGAGATGTGATCAAGCGCCAGCAAAGGCGCGGGCGTTGTGGGCGTTGCAACTGAAGAGAAAACGGAGGTCATGAGGCGATTCCTGCTCAAGCGGTCTGCGCGCCGGGGTGATGCCAGTCTGTGGTGGCGGGTGCTGGCGGGTGAGGCGCAACAGGCAAGGCCGCCGGGTTGAGCCACTGCGCTGGATCAGGCCAAGCGCGCACTTGAATGCCCAAAGCGGCAAAAAATGCTCGGGTTGGTTCGGGTAGCGGCTCGCCCACCAGCAGTGGCGCACGGGTGCGGCTGAAGCCCAGCACATCACGCAGCGGGCGGCGCACCAGCCACTCGCCCAGCCAGCGGCGTGTGAGTCCCGGCTGCGCTGTCAATGCCCAGTCCACCAAGCGGCGCTGAGCGCTGCCCGGCAGCGGCAGGCGCGACTGCACCAACTCATACAAGCGCCCGTAGGTTTCCCGTGTTCCGGCCACCAGAGTCGGCCCCAGCTCGCGGCGGTCGTTGTCGCGCGTGCCTAGGTTTTCAGGGAAGTTCAGGCGAAAGCCGGTGATCAGCCAAGGTGCTAACAAGTAGCGGGCTTGGCCTCCAGCTGCAAAAGCGCGAGCAGCCAGCGCCTCTTCGTCTGCGCCCAACTGCTCGGTTTGCACCAAGCGCTGGCCTTCTTGCAGCAGTTCGGCATGGGTGATGCGTTGCTCTTCAATGCCGCCGCTGGTGCCATAGCGGTAAAACGCAAATGCCGTGCGCTCAGCCCGCGCTTGGAGTGGTAGCGCCGACACCGCATCGCCTTGGCGGGGCGCTGCCAGTTGTGCGTAATCCACCCATGTCGAAGCGGTTGGATGCTGGTTTTGTTGGCCCGCCACGCCACGCCCATCGGCGTACAGCACCAGCGCCGGTGTCAGCTGGCCGACACGCAGGCGCTCCAGTTCGGGCAGCCCTTCGGCAAAAATAGCCTCGGGTTGCAGCCTGCGCAGCAGCGCAATTTGCTCAGCCGCCGCGTCCAGCGGATTGAGCAGCACCGCCACGCCGCCCAGCCATTGCGCAGCCAGCGCCACCAGCAAGGCTTCGGGGCGAGGGCGGCTCACAACTGCCAGCGTGGCACCCTTGGTAAAACCACGGTCTTGCAACGCCGAGGCAACCTGCTGGACTTCATGGGCCGCTTGGAGCCAAGAGCGCTGCTGCCACACCCCCAAGTGCTTGTGGCGCAGCGCCACGCCTCCAGCCCGCTGATGCGCTTGCTGCTGTAGCCACTGAGGCAATGTGGCAGGCGCTGCGGTGGCCGAATGGGCGGTCTGCTGAGTCATGGCAGGTCTGATCCGGCTCAGGCTTCGACCAATTCCGCAGGCGCGTTCTCGGTTTCCAGAGCGCGCACTAGCGGCAGCACCTTCTCGCCGAAGTAGGCGACTTCTTCTTGGAAGTGCAAAAAGCCGCTCAAGATCAAATCAACGCCCACGGCCTTGAGTGCAACGATGCGCTCGGCGATTTGCTGCGGTGTACCGATCAGGTTGGTCTTGAAGCCGTCGTTGTATTGCACCAAGTCTTCAAACGTGGACTTGGCCCAGTTGCCTTCGCCTTCCGGGCTGGCCTTGCCCGCTTGCTTGACCTCGTGACCAAAGGCATTGACGGCTTCGGGATCGGCTTTTTCGATGATTTCGCCCAGCACGGCGCGGGCTTCTTCTTCGGTGTCGCGGGCGATGATGAAGGCGTTCACGCCCACCTTGACGCTGTGACCGTTGGCTGCGGCCTTGGCACGGATGTCATCGACTTGGGCCTTGATGCCTTCGACGGTGTTGCCGTTGGTGAAGTACCAGTCCGATACACGCGAAGCCATGTCGCGTGCTGCACGCGAGCTGCCGCCTTGGAAAATTTCCGGGTGCGGCGATTGTTGCAGCGGCTTGGGTTTGAGGCTGTAGTTGTGGATGCGGTAGAAGTCGCCTTGGTAGCTGAAGTTGTCCGTGGTCCAAATGCCCTTGAGCACGTTGATGAACTCTTCGGAGCGGCGATAGCGCTCGTCGTGCTCCAGCCACGGTTCGCCAATGGCTTGGAATTCGCCCCGGAACCAGCCCGAGACGATGTTGACGGCGATGCGGCCATTGGTCAGGTGGTCGATGGTGGCAATCTGCTTGGCCAGCACGACCGGGTTCCACGGGCCGGGCAAGATGGCGGCGATCACGCGCAGCTTGTCTGTGGCGGCCAGCAAGGCGTGGCTGATGGCCACCGATTCATGCTGGAACTCCGCGCCGTAACCCGCCGTAAAGCGGATTTGCGACAGCGCGTACTCGAAGCCCGCTTTTTCGGCAGTTTTTGCCAGTTGGCGGTTGTAGTCGATGTTCCAGCTGGTGCGCTGTTCAATCTTGCTGACCACAAGGCCGCCGCTGACGTTGGGCACCCAGTAGGCAAATTTGATCTGTTCTTGGCTCATGGCATGAAGTCCTTGTGAAGAGAGGTTGGATTGCACAGTGCGTGCGCTTCGCTCATCTC
>CALMOI010000008.1 GCA_937871735.1 uncultured Comamonadaceae bacterium | reverse complement strand
ACCGCTGGTGCGCGTGCCTGACGACAGCATCAACTTCATTGGTGGCTTTGACGGCTTCGTCGTCGGCAACATGAAGGAAATCCGCCGCATCTTCAGCCTGTTCGGTGTCAAAGTGAACATCATTTGCGACCCGTCGCAAAACTGGAACACCCCCACCGACGGCGAGTTCCGCATGTACGAAGGCGGCACCACCAAGGAAGAAGTGATCGCCGCCCTGCACGCCAAGGCCACCATCGTCTTCCAAGAGTTCTGCTGCGAAAAGACCAGCAAGTTCATCGCTGAACACGGCCAAGAAGTTGTGACGCTGAACGCCCCCGTCGGCGTGGCTGGCACTGATGCTTTCTTGATGGCCATCTCGCGCCTGACCGGCAAGCCGGTTCCCGCTGAGTTGGAACTGGAACGCGGCCAACTGGTGGACGCGATGGCTGACAGCCAAGCTCACTTGCACGGCAAGCGCTACGCCCTGTACGGCGACCCCGATCAAATGCTGGGCTACACCCAGTTCTTGCTGGAGTTGGGCGCTGAACCCGCTCACGTGCTGGCCACCAACGGTGACAACACTTGGGCCGAGAAGGTGCAAAAGCTGTTTGACAGCTCGCCCTACGGCGCTGGCTGCAAGGTCTACCCCAAGCGCGATCTGTGGCACCTGCGCAGCTTGCTGTTCACGGAACCGGTCGATTTCCTGATCGGCAACACCTACGGCAAGTACCTGGAACGCGACACCGGCACCCCGTTGATTCGCATGGTGTTCCCGATCTTTGACCGTCACCACTACCACCGTTACCCCACTTGGGGCTACGAAGGCGGCCTGCGCACCTTGGTGACGCTGCTGGACGAGTTCTTTGAAGCCCTCGATGCCAACACCATCGTTCCGGGCAAGACCGACTACAGCTACGACATCATCCGCTGATGCACCGAGTCGGGCTGGACTGCTGGCGCACACACCCTGTGCGCCAGCGGCTCGCCCGGCTTCGGGTCGTTTCCCATCCAGATTCAACACAAGCAATACATCATGGCCAACGTAACCTTTAGCTCTCCGCGCATGAAGAAGGACTTGACGGTCTATGCCGTCGCTGGCGACACCAAAACCTTGCTGGCCACCGCCCAAGCCCACAAAGTGCCCTTGGACTTTGAATGCGAAAACGGCGAATGCGGCTCTTGCGCCGTGCAAGTGACTGTGCTGTCGGGCAACACCCCCATCGGTGTAGCCATGACCGAGAAAGAAAAAATTGCGCTGCGCTTGGCCGGCAAGATCACTGCCGAACAAATCAGCGACGCTGAAACCAAAGACCTGCCGCCGCCGTGGCGCTTGGCCTGCCAGTTCATCGTGCGCAACGAAGACATCCTCGTGAAGTTCTAAGACCAGGGGCGCTCATCATGACCACCGAAACCCATATCACTCCAGTCAAAACCACCCTTGATGGCCGCGTCGTGGACGTGCGCGATGGCTGGGTGTGTTTGGCCGGTGTGCCTGAAGCCGACCAGCTGGTGCCACTGACTGAGCACCCCAATCGCCAAGCGATTTTGAAGGCCGTGCCCAACGCCACTCACATGGCCGGGCGCTTGCCTTTGACCTTGTCCGAAGCGGCCACCGCCCAAGGCGCGTTGACCATTGCCCGCCGCACCTTCGATGCCAGCCCGGCTGGCATCACGCAGCGCATTCGCCGCGCCGTCTGGGAAAAAACCACCGCTGACGGCGTGGAGTAAGTGGCGCGCTGCGCGCAGCTCGACACCGCACGCACCCCCGCGTGCCAACCAGGAGAAGGCCGTGATTTATGTGGTGGAACTGCCCGATGAGGGCGAACCCAACGCTTGGTTCGCCTACGACGACGACGACTTTGCCCGCAAAGTGTCGGCCCGGGATGAGCGCGAGCCGTGGGAAATCCACGACGAGTTGAGCGCCCGCAGCCTGCTTGAAGCCTTGGGCCACGCCGACATCACGGCTGAAGCGCGCGCGCAATTTCCAGCGGTCTGCGCGCTCGGCGATGCCCACGGCTGGGATGCGGCGCTGTACCGCGCCGACTACGTGCTCGGCCACGGCGCGCTGTCTGCCGAACCCGTGGCCCCGCGTGCCGCATGGACAGCGGCGCTGGAAGCGCGCCCCGGCAGCGTCTGCATCTACTGGGACGACAGCCAAGCCCTGGCCGCCTTTGAAGGTGCCGACCCGCGCCTGCAAGGCAAAAGCCGTTGGCGCGCCAAACGGGCGCTGTACGAGCAACTGATCGCGCTGGAAATTCTGGCCGACAACAACTGATCCCCCGCCACCCCAAGCCTGAAGAGCTGCTGCCATGCTGCACCGTATGCAATGCGACATTGTGCAAACCTGCGGTCGCAACATCCGCGCCCTGTTGGCCGAGATGCAAGAAGAGCAAGAACTGTTTGACAGCCCCAGCACCTTGCACACCGTAGAAGCCGAACTGTTGACGATGGCGCAAACGCTAGAGCACATGTCTCCGCTGCTGCGCGAGCGCCTGACTCACCTGGACTGGCACGGCTGGCACCACTTGCAGCAAGTGCTGACGCTGAACGAACAACCCCGACGCGAAACCGTGTGGTACGGCATTCAGGCGCTGGTGCCCGCCACGCTGGAGCTGCTGGCGCAACTGCGCCGCCAAGAGCCAGTCTGGTTCGAGCTGGGCTACTGACTTTCA
The DNA here is from genome assembly GCA_937871735.1 of uncultured Comamonadaceae bacterium. GTDB lineage: Bacteria > Pseudomonadota > Gammaproteobacteria > Burkholderiales > Burkholderiaceae_C > CALMOI01. Next base: position 3,638 of record CALMOI010000008.1, on the reverse strand, counting down.
CTCACAACCAAGGAACTGCCATGCAATCGGTAGAAGAATTTCTGGCCCACGCCATCGAACTGGAAAAAGAAGCCGCCCTGCGTTTTGGACAACTCGCCGACGCGATGCAGTCTTGCGGCAATGTTGAAGTCAGCAAGCTGTTTCGCCGCCTGGCTCACTACTCGCAACTGCACTTGAACGATGCCCGCGAGCGTGCCGGTTTCCGCGACATCCCCGAGATGGCCGCTGGCGACTTCAGTTGGCCCGACATCGAAAGCCCCGAGTCCGCCGCCATCTGGGCCGCTGACCCGTTCATCGGTCGCGAAGAAGCCCTGCAAGTGGCGCTGGCCGCCGAAAGCGCCGGGCTGGCCTACTACACCGAGGTGATGAACACCACCACCGACCCCGAAATCCGCGCCTTCGCCACCGAGTTTTCAGAAGAAGAAGCCGGGCACGTGCAAGAGCTGGAACGTTGGATCGCCCTGCACCAAAGCGGCCAAGCCTTGCCCACCGGCAACTGAAGTCGATGGCAGTTGCGAGCAGGAAAAACACCCCAAGACAACAGACATCGTACCTGTTAGGTTGTTTTCACACTGCTCTGCAAGCTGCTTTCTCCCGAGTTATCGCGGGTCGCGGATGACTTGGTTGTAGGTTGTCCCGGCAATCACCACATTCTTCAAGGTGATGTCGCTGACGTTGAAGGCGTAAATCGGGCCGGGCGTGGTGGCGCTGGCGGGGCCAGCCGCAGTGGGCGTACCAAAATCGCAATTGGTGATGGTGACACCTGAAATGGGATAAATAGTGGGCACCGGCAAAGCACCGTTGTAATCAAAACCCACCGGCCCTTGCGCCACAATCGCCTGGAAGCACGAACCCGTGACCCCATTCAAAGTCACATTGCTGACCTTGACATTCGAGATATTGATGTTTTGCACTTGCGGCGGACGGGTTCTGATCGCATCTTTGGCAGGCTGATAATCACAGTCAAATGTAATCACCCCGCCTTGTGATGCTGATGGATTGGAACTGGCCAATGTGGCCACACCCACCGGCACACTGGTATTGATCGGGCTGCCCGGCAACACGCTGGAGCCATAACCCTTGCCTTGCAAACTCACGCCATTGCCCAAAGTCACGTTGTCGCAATAGAAGTTTTTCACAAAACCACCGCGATTCATGTTGGTTTTGATGCGAATGGCAATATTAAGCGCATCTGTTGCCCAGAACTTATTGATCATATTCAGGTTACGAGCATAGATATTTTGCACCCCCGCGCCCATTTCACTGCCCAAGGTAATGCCGCCGTGGCCGCTGTTCATGGTGCAGTTTTGAATCACATGGTCAATGGCGGGGCCATATTGGGTGTCCAAATTCTTACCCGACTTGATGGCGATGCAATCGTCACCTGTGTTGAACACCAAGTCTTCGCACAGCACCATGTCGCAAGCTTCGGGGTCGAAGCCGTCGTTGTTGGGGCCAATGGTGCTGATCTCGACCCGGCGAATCACCACGTTCGTGCAGTTGACCGGGTGATGCACCCAAAACGGCGAATTGTTGACTTGGTAGTCCTCCATCAGTACGTCGGTGCAGTCAATGAATTCGACCATGCACGGGCGCAAATAGTGGCCCAAACCAAAGATGCGCTGGCTCACAGGCACACCGGCTTCTGACAGCGCGGGCAGGTAGTTTTGGTCTTGCTGCCACGGCGTGATGGGGTTGGTCAGCAGGGTGTAGAGCGCTGAATCAATGCCGGGCAAGCGGGTTTTCAAGTCCACGTTCAGCGGGTTGTTGGAGGCGCAGGATGGCGTGGTTTTGTCCACATTGCCATAGGCTCCGGTGTTGCCTTTGTACGTCCACCAGCAGGTGCTGGTGGTGCCGCTGCCTGCATAAGGCAACATGCCTTGACCGTTCAAAATCGAGGTCAGCATATTCTCGCCAGTGATGGCGATGTGTTTTTGGTTGCGCGCATAAATCGGTGAACCAAAGTTCAAGCAATCGTCCGATTGCCAGCGGCTGTAATACAAATTGCCATTGGCACCGCAGTTCACCGGGCCGTCTTTGGCGTAATCTGCCGGATTGGCGCTGAAGAAAATTGTGCAATCAGCGCTCAGGTGGAAATTCACATCACTCAGCAATTCAATCGGGCCTGCGCAATACCAATCACCTGACGGAACTACCACACGTCCACCACCGGCAGCGCTGCATGCTGCAATGGCGGCTAAAAATGCGGGCCGCGAATCAAAAGAACCGGGTGCATGTGTTTTGTTAGAACCTTGGCTGGCGGGTGATGCGGCATTGGTATAAGGACTGGTGGCCGCCACGACCGCACAACGCGATGCGCCATAAGCCACCACGTCGTAATCCACATTCTTGAATGTCTTTTGTGTGATGGTTTGCAAGGCGGTGATGATTTTTCCGGCCAAACCAGAACTGCCCCAAATCGCATCTTCCATCACGGCGGCATCACCACCGCCACCGCAACCGGGCAAACCGCCCACCATAGCCAAGCCGAAAGAAGCTCCACCAACTTCCAAAAACCGTCGGCGACTCACCGATTCAGGTGCAACAGGGCTTTTTGACAAAGCACCGGAGAGAAATTGAAGCGTCAAATTCGGTTTTTTCATGTCAGGGGTTCTTTCGGTTAACTTGTACGTTGTCGTACAACTGGCCTGGATTTTGAGTGGCAAGCTCACCCGCGTCAACACTTGCGCGGGCAACCTATGGAAAACACCTAGCCGCACTTGTCGCAATTGCTTCAAACCCGCCAAAACCGCCGCGCCAGTCGAGCTGGAAGCAGCCGCAAACCCGCCAAAACCACGCCAAACGTGCCCAAAACCGCTGGCATCAAAGCTGCAAAGCAAGCTACACCACCACCGTCAGGAGTCGTTTATGTCCGCTTTGCTCAAGGCCAAAATTGCCGAAGTGTTCGACGAACCGGGTTGCGACAAGAACCAGGCTAAAAGCGAGAAAGAGCGCAAAAAGGGTTGCACCAAGCAGCTCTCACCCGGTGCCGCCGCCGGGGGTTGCGCGTTTGACGGGGCCAAGATCGCCCTGCAACCCGTGGTGGACGTGGCCCACTTGGTTCACGGCCCCATCGCCTGCGAAGGCAACGCTTGGGACAACCGGCACAGCGCCAGCAGCGGCTCGCAGCTGTACCGCACCGGCTTTACCACCGACATCAACGAACTGGACGTGATCTACGGCGGCGAAAAGCGCCTGTTCAAGTCCATCCGCGAAATCATCGAAAAGTACGACCCGCCCGCCGTGTTTGTCTACCAAACCTGCGTCACGGCGCTGGTCGGCGACGACATCGAGGCCGTGTGCAAGCGCGCTGCCGAAAAGTTTGGCAAGCCCATCATCCCGGTCAACGCCCCCGGTTTTGCCGGCCCCAAGAACCTGGGCAACAAGCTCGGAGCCGAGGCGCTGCTGGACTACGTGATCGGCACCGTCGAGCCCGAATTCACCACGCCCTACGACATCAACATCATTGGCGAATACAACTTGGTGGGCGAGCTGTGGCAGGTCAAGCCGCTGCTGGACGCTTTGGGCGTGCGCATCCTGAGCTGCATCTCGGGCGATGGCCGCTACAACGAGATTGCCAGTTCGCACCGCGCCAAGGTGAACATGATGGTGTGCTCCAAGTCGATGATCAACATCGC
>CALMOI010000007.1 GCA_937871735.1 uncultured Comamonadaceae bacterium | reverse complement strand
GCGTCTCCATCACTTTGATGCAGCAAGCACTGTCGGTCACGGAACTGGGCGGCGCGCCGCAAGTCCACTGTGAAGGCAGTATCCGCATCGGCTGGGTGGACGCGCAAACGCTGCGCCCGGCCCGCATCCCCTCTCACGTTTTGGAAGCTCTCAAGTCATGAACGTCAACATGTCGATTTGGCACCTGATGCTGAACGCCAGCTTTGTGGTGCAACTGGTGATGGTGCTGCTGCTGGGCGTGTCCATTGCCAGCTGGGCGGCTATTTTTCGCAAGCTGTTTGCCTTGAAGCGTGTCGCATCGCTGAACGACAAATTTGAGCGCGATTTTTGGTCAGGCATGAACCTAAACGACCTGTTCGCCGCCGCCACCCAAAATGCCGTGCGCGCCGGGCCGATGGAACGCATCTTCGCCAGCGGTATGCGCGAGTACCAAAAGCTGCGCGAGCGCCGCATTGTCGATCCCGGAACTTTGATGGATGGCGCACGCCGCGCCATGCGCGCCAGCTACCAGCGCGAGATGGACGTGGTCGAATCCAGCCTGTCGTTCTTGGCGTCGGTGGGTTCGGTGTCGCCGTATGTGGGCTTGTTTGGCACGGTCTGGGGCATCATGCACGCCTTCACCGGGCTGGGCGCGTTGCAGCAAGTCACGCTGGCCACCGTGGCCCCCGGCATTGCCGAAGCACTGGTGGCCACGGCCATCGGCCTGTTTGCCGCCATCCCGGCTGTGGTGGCTTACAACCGCTTCGCCCACGACATTGACCGCGTCGCCAACCGGCTGGAAACCTTCATTGAAGAGTTTTCTAACATCTTGCAGCGGAACTTGGGCAACCCCACGCCCACAGGCCGCTGAACCACCGAGGCCACGCACATGCCCGCCGTTACCAGCCGAGGCCGAGGCCGCCGCACCATCAGCGAAATCAACATGGTGCCCTTCATTGACGTGATGCTGGTGCTGCTGATCATCTTCATGGTCACTGCGCCGCTGATCACACCCAGCATGATCGACTTGCCCAGCGTGGGCAGCGCGGCGCGCCAGCCCGACCAGATCGTGCAAGTCATCATCGGCAAGGATGAGAGCTTGTCGCTCAAGTCCGGTACCCAAACCAGCAAGCTGACGCAAGCCGAATTGGTCGCCGCCGTGCGCCAAGCGCAAGCGGGCCAAACCAACAGCGCCGTGGTGATCAGCGCCGACCGCAACGTCAAGTACGAAACCGTGGTCAAAGTGATGGATGGCTTGCAACGCGCGGGCATGCAGCGCGTGGGCCTGTCGGTGCAACTGGCTCCTTGAGCGCACGCCGCCCCATGCTGGCCCGCCGCATCGCTGTTCCTCACGCTGAATTTGCCCCGCCGCGCCCCGGTGGAAGGTGGCCCGCGTTGACGCTGGCGCTGCTGATTCACGCCGCACTGCTGGGCATGTTGGCCGCAGGCGTGACGTGGCAGCAAGAAGACGAGCCGGGGCTGACCGTGCAGGCCGAACTCTGGGCCAACGTGCCGCGCTTGGGCAGCCCCACACCCGCCGCCGACCCAACGCCCCCGCCGCCTGTGCCCGAGTTACCCAGTCCGCCGCAGCCCCGCACTGAAGTCCAGCCCCAGCCAGAACCACCGCCCGACACCAGCGTGCGTGATGCGCAAATCGCCCTGGAGCGCCAAGAACAAGCCGCCAAAGCCGAAGCTGCCGCCCGCCTGCAACACGAACGCGAACAACGCGAGCGACTGAAACAGCA
>CALMOI010000006.1 GCA_937871735.1 uncultured Comamonadaceae bacterium | reverse complement strand
CCCACCACCGGGCTCTCGCCGGCCACATCCACTCCATCGTCTGCCGCCACATCGGCACCGTAGCTGAAATGCGGGTGCGCGTTGCACTCCACGGGCGCGCCGTGGGTGGCCCAGCGGGTGTGGGCGATGCCGGTGCCGCCTTCCAGGTGCTCGGTCTGGATTTGCTGCATCAGCTCGGCGACGCGGGCGGTGCTGCGGGCGCGCTGCAAACCGGCCCCGGCTGTGGGCATCAAACTGGCGGCGTGGACGGCGACGCCGCAGGAGTCATAGCCCCGGTACTCCAGCCGTTGCAGGCCCTGAACCAAGATGGACACGATGTTGCGCGTGGAAACGGCTGCGACGATACCGCACATGGCGAAGCTCCTAAGACAATGAGATCAGCCACTCTAGCGCGGACGCCATGATTTTTGTAGTCAAAATTTGGCAATTGATGGAAGATGATTTCATTTATCAACGCCATGAAACTTTGATTTCATTCAAGCTATTTTTATGGAACAAATAGATATCGACACCATCGACCTGCGCCTGCTCGATGCCTTGCAGCGCGACGCCAGTTTGAGCAACCAGGACTTGGCCGCGCAAGTCCACGTCTCGCCGCCGACCTGCTTGCGCCGGGTCAAACGCCTGCGCGAGCTGGGACTGATTGAGCGGCAAATCGCCATCTTGAGCACCGACCGGCTCACGCCGATCTTGGGCCACGGGCTGACGGCGGTGGTTGAGATTTCGCTAGAGCGGCAAAGCGCCGAGTTGCTGGCCGACTTTGAACAACGCGCCGTGGCCGACGAAGCGGTGCAGCAGTGCTACCGCGTCACGCCCGGGCCGGACTTTGTGCTGATCGTGCAAGTACACGACATGCCCGGCTACCAAGCACTGGCGCAGCGGCTGTTCACCCAAAACGCCAACGTGCGCAATGTGCGGGCGTTTTTCAGCGTGAAGCGGGCCAAGTTTGCGCCCGGCGTGCGGCTGGCGTGAGCGGCGAATGGCTGATGCCGTCCGCGCTGCGCTCAGTTAACCCTCTTGAACGACCCAGTCGGCGCGCACTCGGGTGCGTTCAATGCGCTGCGCGTTGGGCTCGTCGGTGCTGGCAATCCACACCAGCGCGGCATCCCGGCTGCGGTCAAAACGCATGTGGCGCTCCAGCAATCATGATCAGCGGCGTTGCGGCATCCACGGCAATCGCACCAGCGATGCCTTCCTCCAGCTCACGGCGAAATTCGGGCGCGTAAACCGTCTCGCCCGGTTGCTGCTCACGCAGGCGGCGCAGCAGGTTGACGTAGCCCGGCACATCAAAAGTGTCGGGCGCGCCCTTGCGCCCGGCCCCCCCCAGAACAGTATGCTAATTATTCAGAGAAAACATTACTCTCTTAAAAATTTTCGAAGGAAGGCGCATGATGTCTAGAGTAATGTCGCAAAAACTTGTTATTCGCTGGCATGGCAGAGTGTCTCTATCATATCCTCAAGATATTTAACTACAAGTTCAATATTTTCCTTAAAATTATTTACACTAATGTAATCAATACGCTCTAAGTTATTTTTTCCGCTTTTATCCATTGCATACCTAAATGCAAATGACTCCTGATCTAATTGATCAAATTGTTTAACAACACTTCTTTCTTTCGTGCAATTTTCAGAAGTAAAAACTAATCCAACTTTATTAAGTTCGATGAATTTTTTATACTGACTTATGGATTCATCCCACAATGAAAGCAATCTATGCCGTTCAAGAATTTTATCGCTACGACTGTTTTGAAGCTTTAAGTCAAGCCCTCTAATTATATCTTTTAATTCCAACTCAATATATTGACGATATAAAAATATAACTGGAAATACAAGAGTATCTTTCTCCCTTGTTCCTCGGCCTTCAAAGTTACGGCTTAATTCTCTTGCTGCATTTTTATAACCTTGGCTATAGAAATTCGATCTATTATGCATCCAACCAATGTCAGCATTCGACTCATCTTTTACCCCACCTTCAAATAATTTAGCCACTCATATTTCTCCGGTTGAATTACCACATAACCAGAATGTGACGACCCCCATCTTACAAAATCTCCAAACCTAATACAACAAAAGGGAGGAAATTTTCTTTATAAACAACAATTTTTCGCCCTAGGTTTTTTTCTTGAACGCGCTATTAATATTAGTACGTGCAGATTATCAGTCTTAACGCTTTGACATTTGATGCGAATAATCAGCAAGAATTTCATCGTCAAAGCCTTCTTCCGACAATCTAGCCATCCCACTTATAATTTCAGAGTCATACAAAATATCATGACGAGCAAAAAGAACCGAATTACCACTTGAAATTAAAAATTTAATGCGTGCTATTTCGATATCTACCATCTTATTTGTATAATCAACATATTTACAATAGGTGTCAACATCGTAATTTAGTTTCCTTAAATCTTCATAACTATCTATATCTAATTTATCTTTTAGTGCATCTATATCATGAATCCATATCAATCCATTTTTTGTATAAAACTTTCCTTTATACGTATTCGGATCAAGTTTTTCCTCAAACCCGAGGCCAATAGCCAAATTTATATTTTTTAAATAATCCATCATCATTTTTTTCCAGCTACAACATGGTTATGGGTTCTTCGGCGGCAAGTACGTGTATTAAACGTATAAATCAATATTTGGATTGCTTGCAAGTCTTTCAAGGGTTGCTTGATCCAATTCACTTAGCGGTGAGTTCGTGCAATGTAGGCGTGAGCCATGCTTTTGATTCCTTAAGTAAAGCTTTCGTAGGTTCGGCAATCTTAGCAGATTGGAACTTAATTCGCATATGTTGTTTTCATCAAGATCGATTGATGTCAAACTAACCATTCCTAGTATTTCATTAGAAATTGATTTTATGGCATTGTTATCTAGATCCAAAGCAAATACGTTTTGCATTTGATATATAGTACTCGGTAGTTGATCTATTTTGTTATCACTAAAGCATATAGCTTGAATGTTTGGTAAAACGGATATTTCCGATGGTATATGTGTGAGTTTTGCGCTGGGGAGGTGAATGCAATTTAAGTTCAGGAGTTTATATTTATCTCTTGGTATCCCTGTCTCTTTGTAGCGCATGGTATCAAAAGCTTTGAGTTTTGGGAGTTTAAAATCGTTGGCCCACTCGATGATGGAGTCAAGTTCATTGCTCACTGATTCTTTATACTCTTCAAGTAGCTCACTGTACTTTGAAAGTCGTTCTTCAATTAATTTCCAGTTGCCTGAGCGTGCGGCTGCTAATAGATTGTCAACATCGATACCTGCCTTGCTTGTAATTCTCTGCGACAAATAGATGCATTCTTGCGCATCGGTTGCAATGTCGAGCGGTAGTCTCCGGTCTCCCAAACTAACTCGCTCTATGCAATCTAAGAGTTTTTTGTTTTCCGTGAGTTTACGAAATCGCGCCAAATCTAGATCCGACGGCTTTTGATTTCCAAAAATAGTAAACATGTAGTTATTTATCCTGTGATGATGTCGAGTGGCTCTTCATTGACTAACATAGACTGGGTGACACCCATCCTACCAAAAGCCCCTTCCAGCTACTTTAGCGACTCAGCGCTTGGTTTTGGTGGGCCGCGTCCAGTTGGGAATCATCACCTGCTTGCCGCGTGCCACGGCCAAGTGGTCGGGGGGCACGTCCTTGGTGATGGTCGAGCCGCCGCCAATCGTCGAGCCCGCGCCAATGGTGACGGGCGCGACCAGCACGCAGTTGCTGCCCACATGCACGTCGGCCTCAATCACCGTGCGGTGCTTGTTGGCCCCGTCGTAGTTGGCGGTGATGCTGCCCGCGCCGTAGTTCACGCGCTCGCCCACGGTGGCATCGCCCACATAGGCCAAATGGTTGGCCTTGGCCCCGTCGGCCATCGTGCTGTTTTTGACTTCGACAAAGTTGCCGATGTGGACTTCAGCGCCCAGGCGCGCGCCGGGGCGCAGGCGGGCAAACGGGCCGAGGATGGAGCCCGCGCCCACGCTGGCCCCGTCTTTGTCGCCGTCGATGTGGCAATAGGGGTGGATGGTCACATCCGGGCCAATCACCGCGTTGCGGATCACGCAGTTCGCGCCCACCTTGACGCCATCGCCCAGCTTGACGTGGCCTTCGAAGATGGCGTTGATGTCGATTTCCACGTCCTGACCGCAGACCAAGGTGCCGCGCACGTCCAGCCGCGCCGGGTCGGCCAAGCGCACGCCTTGGGCCATCAGCGCCTGCGCGGTGCGCAGTTGGTGGGCGCGTTCCAGCTCGGCCAGTTGCTGCGGGCTGTTGATACCGGCCACCTGCGGCGCGTCGCTGATGCGGTGCGCCACCACGGGCACGCCGTCGGCGACTGCGAATTTCACGATGTCGGTCAGGTAGAACTCGCCTTGGGCGTTGTGGTTGTCCAGCCGCTTCAGCCAGCCTTTGAGCAACGCGGCGGGCACGGCCATGATGCCGCTGTAGACCTCGCGGATGGCGCGCTGCGCTTCGGTGGCGTCTTTTTGTTCAGCGATGGCGAGCACGCGGGCTTCGCCTGTGACGGTGGCCGCATCAACCGCATCACTTGCAGCGGCGCGCACGATGCGGCCATAGCCGGTGGGGTCGGCAAATTCAATCGTCAACAGCGCCAAATGCTGACCGGCGCTGGCGGCGATCAGCTCACGCAAGGTGTTGGTGGCGATCAGCGGCACGTCGCCCGAGAGCACGACCACCACGCCATCGTCAGCCAGCGCGGGCACGGCTTGCTGCACAGCGTGGCCGGTGCCCAGTTGTGGTTCTTGGCGCACGTACTGCATAGCCAGCGGTGCGGCCTCGTTTTGGTATTGGTTGGCCCATTGGGCGATCTGGGCTTCGACCGCATCTGCGCCGTGGCCGGTGATGACCACGCACGAGCGCGCCTGAAGCTGCGCGGCGGTGTCAATGACGTGGTGCAGCAGCGCGCGCCCGGCCAGCTTGTGCAGCACTTTGGGCAGACGGCTTTTCATGCGCGTACCTTTGCCAGCGGCCATGATGACCACATCGACCGGGCGATCAGCAACAGGCAACGGGGCGGCGGTGGAAGCGGAAGATGCAGAAGTCATGGTGCGGGCGGCGCAAAGGCCCCAAGTTGGAGAGTGCGGGCATTATGAATCGGCCTTCTACAATGTTTGGCATGGAACCCACCCGCATCATTGCCATTCGCCACGGCGAAACGACCTGGAATGTGGACGCACGCATTCAAGGGCATTTGGACATTCCACTGAACGCCACCGGGCGTTGGCAAGCGCAGCAATTGGGGCTGGCGCTGGCCGAGCGCGAACCCATCGACGTGATCTACGCCAGCGACTTGATGCGCGCTTGGGAAACCGCCCGCGCTGTGAGCCAAGCCACTGGCACGCCGCTGCACCCGAGCGTGGGGCTGCGCGAGCGCCACTTTGGCACGATGCAAGGCCGCACCTTTGCCGAAGTTGAAGCCGAACACCCCGAAGTCGCCCTGCGCTGGCGCAAGCGTGACCCCGATTGGGCCCCCGAAGGCGGCGAGTCGCTGCTGATGATGCGTGAACGCATCAGCGCCACGCTCAACAGCTTGGCCGCCGCACACCCCGGACAGTTGATTGCGCTGGTGGCCCACGGCGGGGTGATGGACATGCTCTACCGCCTCGCCACCGGGCAAGATTTGCAAGCGCCACGCACGTGGCAATTGGGCAATGCCGCCGTCAACCGCTTGCTGTGGACACCCGAAGGGCTGACGCTGGTGGGCTGGTCTGACACCAGCCACTTGAACGCCACCCCCGTGCTGGACGAAGGCGCAACCTAACTGGCGTTCCACCCCAAACCCGGCAGCGCGCCCCGCCAAAACGCGGGTTGGCTGTAGTGATGTTTGAGGTAATCAATCCACAGTCGCAGCCGCAGCGGCAAGTGCTTGCGCTGCGGGAACACCACGTAAATGCCATTGGGTGGCGCGCCAAAATCTTCGAGCAGCGGCACCAGTTGGCCCGCCGCAACTTCGGCTTCGACCTCCCAGGTGCTGCGCCACGCGATGCCGTAGCCCGACAAACACCAGTCGTGCAGCACTTGACCATCTGAGCAATCAAGCGGGCCGCCGGGTTTGAAATGCACCACCTCGCGGCTCGTGCTGCCCGCTTTGGGCAAGCTGAAAGCCCAGCCCCGCGTCTGCGAAGCGTCGCTGGACAGCGTCAGGCAGTCAAAGCGCGACAGCTCGTTAGGGTGCTGCGGCGTGCCGTGTTGTTGCAGATAGCGCGGCGTGGCCACGCACAAGCGCCGGTTGTCCGCCAGCCGCACGCTGACCAGCGACGAGTCGGGCAAATCGCCCACGCGCACGGCGCAGTCGTAACCTTCACCCGCCAAATCGACCACGCGGTCGCTCAAATTCAGCGAGATGGTGACTTCCGGGTGCAGCTCCCGAAAACGCGGCACCAGCGGGGCAACATGGCGGCGGCCAAACCCCGCAGGCGCGGTGATGCGCAAATGGCCGCTGGCCTTCACGCCCCCGGCTGAGACGCTGGCCTCGGCATTGGCGATGTCGGCCAGCAGGCGCTGGCAGTCTTCCAAAAAGGCGCTGCCTTCGTGCGTCAGGCTGATGCGGCGCGTGGTGCGCACCAAGAGCTTCACGCCCAGTTGCTCTTCCAGCGCATCGAGCCGCCGCCCGATGATGGCCGGGGCCACGCCCTCAGCCTTGGCCGCCGAGGTCAAACTGCCCCGCGTCGCCACCGACACGAAGGATTCAAAGGTCTTGAGCTTGTCCATGACCGATTATGAACAGGCAATTTCAGCCGACCTCATGCGTGATTACACTGATTTTTGTCATGAATACACCCTGAAATCAGCCAGCAATGCCGCGCCCAGTTTGCAATACAGTGGAGGGATGGAAAAATCTCGCGCTCACCCGTCGGCTACCGCACCGCGTGCGGTGTTGTTTGACGCTTACGGCACGCTGTTCGATGTCTACAGCGTGGGCTTGCTGGCCGAGCAGCTTTTTCCCGGCCACGGACTGGCGCTGGCGCTGCTGTGGCGCGACAAGCAAATCGAATACACCCGGCTGGTGACGACCAGCAACCACGGCGCGCACTACCAGCCGTTTTGGGCGCTCACCCGCGCCGCGCTGACTTACGCGATCAAGAAAATATCGCCCGACTTTGCCGGCGATGCCCACGACCTTGACGCAGCGCTGAACCAGTTGATGAACCAATATCGGCACTTGTCGGCCTTCCCAGAAAACCGCCAAGTGCTGCAAGCGCTGAAGGCGCGCGGCATCGTGACCGGCATTTTGTCCAACGGCGACCCCGACATGCTGGGCATTGCGGTGCGCAGCGCGGGGCTGGAAGATTTGCTGGATCACGTCATCAGCGCCGACGCGGTGCGCAAATACAAAACCCATCCTGATGTTTACGCCTTGGGGCCACAAGCCACCGGGCTGAAGGCGGCACAGATCTTGTTCGTCAGCAGCAACAGCTGGGACGCGCTGGCCGCCACTTGGTATGGTTACACCACGCTGTGGGTGAACCGCCAAAACCAACCTTTTGAGGAGCTGGGCACGCCGCCCAGCCGCATCGGCACCAGCTTGCATGAAGTGCTGAGTTTTTTTCCTGCAACTTGAACGTTTCTTTTCTTCATCCGAGGTTTTTACACATGACCGCACGCACCAACGAGCATCGCCTGCAAGTGGCCACCGAGCTGCACCAGTTCATCAACCAGCAAGTGCTGCCTGGCACTGGCGTGGACGCTGCCGCGTTCTGGCAAGGGTTTGATGCCCTTGTCGCTGATCTGGCCCCGAAGAACATCGCCCTGCTGGCCGAGCGCGACCGCCTGCAATCTGAAATGGATGCTTGGCACACCGCTCACCCCGGCCCGATCACCGACATGCCCGCTTACCGCGCTTTCTTGGAAAGCATTGGCTACGTGGTGCCGCAGCCGCAAAACGTGCAAATCTCCACCGCGAATGTCGATGCGGAACTGGCCACCCAAGCTGGCCCGCAATTGGTGGTGCCGATCTTGAATGCGCGTTACGCTCTGAACGCCGCCAACGCCCGCTGGGGCAGCTTGTACGACGCGCTGTACGGCACCGATGCCATCCCCGAAACCGACGGCGCAGACAAAGGCCCCGGCTACAACGAAGTGCGCGGCGCGAAAGTGATCGCCTTTGCTCGCGCAGCCCTCGACCAAGCCGCGCCACTGGTGTCGGCCAGCCACGCAGACGCGGCGGGCTACACCATTGAAGCCGGTCAACTGGTGGTGACGCTCAAGAGCGGCACCGTGACCAGCTTGGTCACGCCCGCTCAACTGGTCGGCTACCAAGGCGAAGCCACAGCACCCAGCTCGGTGCTGCTTGAACACAACGGCAACCACATCGACATCATCATCAACCGCGCCACCCGCATCGGCCAAACCGATGCCGCAGGCGTGTCTGATGTGGTGATGGAAGCCGCCCTGTCCACCATCTTGGACTTGGAAGACTCCGTGGCCGCCGTCGATGCCGCCGACAAGGTGTTGGGCTACAGCAACTGGCTGGGGATTTTGAAGGGCACACTGACCGAAGAAGTCGCCAAGGGTGGCAAATCGTTCACCCGTGGCCTGAATGCTGACCGCATCTACACCGCCGCCAGCGGCACGGGCGAAGTTCGCTTGCATGGCCGTTCGCTGATGTTCGTGCGCAATGTCGGCCATTTGATGACGAATCCCGCCATTTTGTACACCGCCGCTGATGGCACGGTGCGCGAGATCCCCGAAGGCATCATGGACGCGATGGTGACCACCACCATCGCGCTGCACGACCTGCAAGGCCACGGTGCCAACGGCATTCGCAACTCACGCACCGGCAGCGTCTACATCGTCAAGCCCAAAATGCACGGCCCGGCTGAAGTTGCCTTCGCCAGCGAGCTGTTTGGCCGCGTCGAAAGCGTGTTGGGCTTGCCCGACAGCACCGTGAAACTGGGCATCATGGACGAAGAGCGCCGCACCAGCGTGAACCTGAAAGCCTGTATTGCCGCCGCCGCCAGCCGCGTGGCCTTCATCAACACCGGCTTCTTAGATCGCACCGGTGACGAAATGCACACCGCCATGCAAGCCGGCCCGATGATGCGCAAGGGCGACATCAAATCCAGCGCCTGGATTGCTGCCTACGAGCGCCGCAACGTGCTGATCGGCCTGAGCTGCGGCCTGCGCGGTCGCGCGCAAATCGGCAAGGGCATGTGGGCCATGCCCGATCTGATGGCTGAAATGCTGAAGCAAAAAGTGGGTCACCCCAAGGCCGGTGCCAATACAGCTTGGGTGCCTAGCCCGACCGGCGCGACACTGCATGCGCTGCATTACCACCAAGTCAGCGTGGCTGAAGTGCAAAAGCAAATCGAAGCCAGCGGTGACACCGACAACGCCGAGCTGACCGAGCAACTGATGAACAACCTGCTGACCATTCCCGTGGTGGTCGAAGCCAAATGGAGCGCGGAAGAGCGTCAGCAAGAAATCGACAACAACGTGCAAGGCATTTTGGGCTACGTGGTGCGCTGGGTGGATCAAGGCGTGGGCTGCTCCAAAGTACCGGACATCAACGACATTGGCCTGATGGAAGACCGCGCCACCCTGCGCATCTCCAGCCAGCACATCTGCAACTGGCTGCTGCACGGCGTCGTGACCGAAGCCCAAGTGCGCGAGACCTTCGCCCGCATGGCGGTCAAGGTAGATGGACAAAATGCTGGGGATGGCGCGTACAAGAGCTTGGTCGCGAACCCAGACGGTGCAGCCTATCAAGCGGCGCTGGACTTAGTCTTCAAGGGCAAGGAACAGCCCAGCGGTTATACAGAACCGTTGCTGCACGCTTGGCGTTTGAAGGTGAAGGCTGCGGCTTAAAACGGAAGCAAGCTGAAGGAAGTCATCAGCTGATGACTTATTGAGTTGATTGAATGGCACCTTTGGGTGCCATTTTTTATGGCGTTTGATATTGATGGCATTCGACATAGCCGTGTATTTCCTGAGAAATTACGCTGTGGATTTCAATATAAATGTTATTTTCGACAGACGAAAAAAAACGCCCAATCTTTCGACTGGGCGTTTTTGCTGTAGAAGCCTGACGATGACCT
>CALMOI010000005.1 GCA_937871735.1 uncultured Comamonadaceae bacterium | reverse complement strand
CCGGCGCCGACTTTTGATTTCGAGGCAGCGCCCGGCCACGGCGTGCGGGCGCGCACGGCCCCAGTTTTCTTTGGCCACGCCGTGTACCAACAGCAGCAAACCCAACAGCAGCGACAAACCCAGCACCTGCCAGCGCCGCCACCAGCGCACACCCAAGCACCCCGGCCCGCGCCACCACACCAGCGAAATCACCAGCGCAATCAACGCCACCGCACGGCCCAACCACGGCACGCTTTCGTAAATCAGCAGCACCCAGCCCCAGTGCTCGCCCGCAAAGTCACCTGCCGGTTGGTAGAACCAGCCCGCAATGCGCAAGTCCAGCTCAGGCCAGACAGAAAACAGCACACTGGCAAAGGCCAGCGTGGCGGCAAACCAGCTGCATTCGCGCTCGCGCCAACGCCAGCCGGGATGCACATCGGGCGCTGATGCACAAGAAGTGATGGTGGTCATAAACAAGTCGCCACCAAAGCCGCCGCAGACAAGGGCGTCGCCACAGCTGGCGGATGCGGCGCACGCAGCAGTTGCAACGTGGAGTTCACGCGCCCCAAACGGCGCACGGGCACTTCGGCCACCAGCTCCAGCCCGCCCAAGGCGGCAGCCATGTCAGCGCCAGGCGCGCCTTCCGACAGCACCCACAGCGGGCCGGTGACGGCGGCGTTCAACCCAGGCTGCCACGGGCAAGTCAGTTGGTAATGGTGATCGGGCACGGCTTGGGGTGTCCAAGCGGCGCGACGCACATCGGCATGTCGCCAGTGGTAGGCGGCTTGCGCCAGCGCCAAGCGACTTTCTATCACCACCAAACCGCCGGGCTGGGCGCGCAGATGCGGCTCCAGTTCAGCGAAAGCGTCGTGCCAGCCGCGCATGCGCCGCCACGGGTCAATGGCGCTGGCCAGCTTGGGTTGCGTGTCTTGCAGCCACACCGGCGCGCTGCTGATGGCGCTGATCAAGCTCAGTTGCAGCACCAGCAACAGGGCCGCCCCCCGCAGTCGCGCCAAGCGCGGCACGGCATGGGCCAGCGCCAGCACAGCGGCCAAATGCACCGGGGCAATCCAGTTGATTTCTGCGTGGCCGCGTGCGGCTTGCAGCAGCCCCACCGCCAGCAGCGGCAGGCTCGTCCACAGCAGCAGGCCAGACACAGCGGTCTTCATGGGCGTTGCCGTCGGCAAGGATGCGGCCTTGGCCCCCTTGCGCCGCACCGCCCACACCAACGCGCCCAGCAGCACCAGCGGGCCCAACACAATCACTTGTCCGAGCACGAATTCAATCACCCGTTGCGGGGCCAACTGCCAGATGTTGCCGGGGGCCGTGGCGCGCACGGTGATGTCGGCGGTGTGGCGCAGCGTGGGCCAGTCGGCGGCGGCATTCCAGATCAGGTTCGGGGCCAGCAGCACCAGCGCCAGCAGCACCGCGCCCACCAAGCGCAGCAGGTCACGCGGGCGGCCTTGGCGCAGCACCCAAACCGCCGCGCCGGGCAGCAGCGCAGCCATCGTGTACTTGTCCAGCAAGCCCACGCCGCAGACCAGCCCCAGCAACCACCACGCGCCACGGCGGCGCAAGATAACGGCGCGCCACAGCGCGTACAGCGCCAGCGCCCAACACAGCAGCAACGGCGTGTCGGTGGTGGCGACCATGCCCAGCAAGCCCGCCAGCGGGCTGCACAGCCACAGCAGCGCCGCCGCCACGCCGATTTGCACCGGGCGCAAGGCTGAATCTGAACTGGTTTGCGTCGCCTGCGCCAAGGTATTGCCCAGCACGGCCAGCACCCACGCCATCAAGGGCCAGCACAGCATGGCCAACAGCCGAATGCCCAACTCACTGTCGCCAAACAAGCTGGTGGAGGCGCGGATCAAGGCCGCAATCACCGGCGGCTTGGAGTAGTAGCCCCACTGCAATTGGCGCGACCAGTCCCAGTACTGGGCCTCATCGACATGCAGCGAGGCCTGCGAGCTCACCATCAGCACCACGCGCAAAGCGAACAAACCCGCCAGCGCGAGCAGCAGGCCACGCCACCACGAGCGGATGGCAGGATCAGACGCAGCGGCAGGAACAGCCCAAGCGGCAGGATCGGGAGGAACAGCAAAGGGGCGGGTCATGCGGACGGGCCTTGTGCAAAAAAGAGTCGAAAAGTGAACCGGGCCACCGCCGCGTCAGTGCCGACGCACCAGCACGAAGCCAGGAGCTTGGGCCAAGCGGTCGTACTGGCGCTGCTCGTCGGGCGGCAAGTCGGCGTAGTGGTCGCTGCGCATCAGGGCGGCTTCGCCGACTTCTGGGGCGCGGCGCGGGGCCGAGGCTTGGCGGTAGAACGCAGCGCTGGGCTGGTGCAAGCGCCATTGCACCAGCGGCAAGTTGTCGGCGCGGGCGCGCAAGGCCAGCTCGCGCACCGGGCCTTGCAGCGCATCGCCCCACCACGGCAGCATCAACGTAGACCACGCCACCGAGGCCACCAGCACCGCACCCAACAGCGCCAGCGGTGCTTGCTGCGGCCTGCGCCAGGCTTGCAAGGCCAAGCCCAACACCAGCAACGCGGCCAGCGCCAACCAGCCCGTCGCCGGAGCGGCTTTGGCAGCAGCGGCGGCCAGCAAGGTTTGCCAATGCGCGTCAGCGGTAGAGGCTTGCAGGCGCGCCGCCAACTGCGGCGCAGCCGCCGTCAAGCCCAGCAAGGCCAGCGCCGACAGTACCAGCAGCGCCGCACACACGCCCCAACCGCGCCAGCGTTCATGGGCCACATCGGCCCACAGCCGCGCCATCAGCAGCACCAGCGGGGCCATGCCGTACAGCACGTAATGCGGCAGCTTAGTGCCCGAGACCGAGAAAAACCCAATCACAAACCCCGCCCACAGCAGCAAAAAGCGCGAGGTGCGGTCAGCCCACAGGCGGCGCACGCGGGCCAGCAGTGGCACCAGCAACACTGACCAAGGCAGCAGCAAGAGCGGCATCACCACCACGTAGTACAGCGGACTGCCGCCGTGCCCTTCCAGCGGGCCGCTGAAGCGATCTAAGTTGTGCTTGAGCAAAAAGCCATCAATGAAGGCCATGCCGTGCCGGTTCAGCGCATAGGCGTACCACGGCACCGCGACCACCAGCGTGATCAGCCCAGCGCGGCCATCGGTCAGCAAGCGGCGCGCCAGCGGCCAGCGTTGCGCGGCCAGCGGTGACAGCAGCCACCACAAGCCCAGCGCCCCGCCCGGCACCACCACCGCCACCGGGCCTTTGTCCAGCAGACCCAGGCCCATCCACAGCGCGGCGCGGCGCAGCGGCCACGGGTTGGCCTCGCCTTGCTCCACCGCGCGCCACAAGTCCAGCAAGGTGAGTGTGAGCAGCAAATTCAGCATCGAATCTGCGGTGGCGGCGCGGCCGATCAGCATCGGGCCGACGCTGGTGGCCAACATGCCCGCCGCCAGCACCGCCACGCGCACGCCCCAGCGCGGCGCGGCAAACAGCGCCAGCGCCATGCACCAGCCCCAACCGGCCAGCGCCGACGGCAGGCGCGTGGCCCACTCATTCACGCCAAACACCGCCAAGCTGGCGGCTTGGAACCAGTAGATCAGGATCGGTTTGTCAAAGCGGTCGGTGCCGCTGAGTGTGGTGTGGCCCCAGTCGCCGCTGCTCAGCATTTCGCGGCTGGCTTCAGAGAAAGCGCCCTCGTCCACATCAAACAGCGGGGCCAGACCCAGCCCCGCCAGCCAAAACACCAGCAGCACCAGCGCCAGCCACAGCAGCGGGCGCTGCCAGCTTGGCGTGTCGGCGGCGCGGGCGGGCTCAGCGGCAGCAGGCATTGCGCTCATGGCCGCACTCACGTCCGTTCGGTGCCGTGCCAGCCCTCATCGGGCACCAACTCGGCCATCGGGCGGTGGTGGTAGGGCATGGCGTGGCGGCCATCGTAGTAGACGCGGATCAGCAATTCGGCCAGCACGCCGGTGGTCAAAAGCTGAATGCCGCCGATCACCAAAAAGAAGCCCAAGGCCAGCAGCGGGCGCGTGCCCACGTCCACGCCTTTGATGAATTTCTCCAGCGCCAGCCACAGCAAAATCAGCCCGCCAAGGCCCGACATGCCCAGCCCCGCGCCGCCAAAAAAGTGCCCAGGCCGGGTGCCAAAGCGCAAGAAGAAGTACATCGAGAACAAGTCCACGATCACGCGGAAGGTGCGCGACAGGCCGTACTTGGACTCGCCCAAGGTGCGGGCGCGGTGGTTGACCGGCTCCTCGGCCATGCGCGAGGGCGAAGTCACCGTCGCCAGCCACGCCGGGATGAAGCGGTGCATTTCGCCGTACAAGCGCACTTGCTTCAACACGCTGGCGCGAAACACCTTCAAGCTGCACCCGAGGTCGTGGAACGCCAGCCCGGTGGCATCGCGGATCACCTTGTTGGCAATCTTGGACGGGAAGCGGCGAATGGCGTCGTCTTGGCGATTGATGCGCCAACCGGCCACCAAATCCAAGTCTTCATTCAGCAGCCGGGCGACCAAGCGCGGGATGTCACGCGGGTCGTTTTGCAAGTCGCCGTCCATCGTGACGATGACGTCGCCACGTGCTGCGTCAATGCCCGCTTGCATGGCGGCGGTTTGGCGGAAGTTGCGCATCAGGCGCAGCACGCGAATGTGCGGGCCGACTTGCAGGGCGTAACGCTCCAGCGCCGCGCCGGTGCCGTCCAAGCTGCCGTCATCCACCACGATCAGCTCCCACGGATGGGGGTAGTCGCGCAGGGCGGCCTGCACGTCATCGACCATCGGTTGGACGTTGGCGATTTCGTTGTACATGGGCACCACCACCGACAAGCGGTGCGGCGGTGCGGTGATGGATTTGGCGATGGTTTCAGACATAACAACTTTGCAAAACAGATTCAACAAACGGGGCCGGGCCGCTCAGGGCGCGCTCGGGCGAGGGGTGGTGCTGGCGGGGGTGGGCGCAATCCAAGGGCTGGCGGCGGCGGCCAGCACACCGATCAGCAACGCAAAAATATGAGCGGTGAGCGCCGCGCCCAGCACGGTGGCGGCGCTGGCATCGCCGCCCAAGCTGTGCAGGCCCAGCCACACCCCGGCTTCGTAATTGCCAAAGCCCGCTGGCGGCGACACCGGCAGCGCGCTGGCGCCTTCTGCCGCCAAGGCACCACCAAAGGCGATCAACCACGGCTGCGCGCTCAAGCTGGCCACGATGACGGCCAAGCCGCCGATTTTGGCGCTCCAGTGGCCCAAGCTCCACAGCCAGCCGCGTGCCGGTGCCCGCGCTGCCGACAGCAGCAAGCTGCGCCCAATGTGCAGCAGCTTGTGCCAACGGCCCGCGTGCTCGGCAGGCCAGCGTGCCAGCAGCACCGCCGCCAAGCTTTTGCCGCCCAGCGCCAGCACCGCCAGCAGCACTGCCGCCAGCGCCACGCGAGCGCCCAAAACCAACGGCCCCACGCCCGGCCCAAACCACATCAGCGCCAGCAAGCACAGCACCAGCGCGTCTTGCACCCGCAGCCAAAACAAGCTGGACGATGCATCGATCAGCGACACCTGCCAGCCTTTGTGCAACAACCACGGGTAGCCCGCCTCGCCCGCACGCATCGGCAGCAAATTGATGGCCGCGCTGTGAACCACGGTGAGGTGCAGGCCATCAAGCCAGCGCATGTTCACCCGCGAGGCCCATTCATCGCGCATGCGCAGCGCCCGCAGCGAGTAGCTCACCGCCAGCCCCGCCGTGGCCCACAGCCAGACGGTGAGCGGCAAGGCCAGCACGTTGTTCCACAACTGCGGCCCCGGCGGCAGCACCCACCACAGCGCCAAACCCGTGATCAAAGCCAGCAAAGCCGACCACAGCGCGCGTTGCACACTGCGCTTCATGCGGCACCTCGGGCATCGTCAGCATGATTGAAATGATGGCTGGGATGCGCCCGCCACCACACCAGCGCCGCCCACAAACCCAGCAGACACAAACCCGCGTGCGTGATGGCAGCGGCGGGATAGTCGTAGTCGGCCACCCAAAACCCGCTAGCCAGCATCACCAGCGCCCCGGCCACCAGCCGCGAACCCGCACGGCTTTGCATGTGTACCGCGCACGCTTGGGCCGTGCGTACCGCCCACGGCCAGCGCACACCGGCCAACGCCAGCAGCAAGCCCAAACCCGCACCGGCCAGCACATCGCTAGGCCAATGCGCGCCCACGGCCATCCGCGACAAGCCCACCATCAGCGCGCCCAGCCAATAGACCCATGCGCCCCTGAAGTGCAACTGCGTCGCCAAAGCCGCCAAAGCAAAGCCGGTTGCGGAATGGCCTGAGGGCATGGAACTGCGCAGCAGCGCTGCGCCCACCACATGCACCCCGTCCGGCCCCAACACCGCCAACGGACGCAAACCACCAATGCCCAGCTTGGCCGCGTGCAACACCAGCCCACCCAACACCAGCACCAGCACCCACGTCACCAAAGCCTGAGCCCGCGCTGCGCCACCCGCCGCCAAGATCAGCAGCACCGACACGCCCAGCCCCACCACTGACCACGATGACCAAAACACCGGCGCTTGCGGCCCCCAAGCGTTGATGGCGTGAAACACCGTCAGCTCCAAGCTCGTGCCACGCAGCGCCCAGCCCAGCAGCGCCAGCACCACCGCCAACGCACCCGTTACAGACGCGCGGCTCATGCGCCGATCCCGGTCAAATTCAGCCACAGCGCCATGATCACCTTGGAAACAAAAGGACGCATTTTGCCGCAGCAGGGCTATCCCCTAGCCCAGCATGTCGCCATCCACGTAGCGCCAGCGCAGCACGCCGTCTACTAACTCGCGCACAAAGCGGCTGTTTTCATGCAGCCGAACCGCCCGACCAGCGATGCGGTGACGGGCCACAAACTCAACCTCTGCCGTGTCCGGCCCGGTCACGCGGTGGCGGCGCACCTCCAAACCCAGCCACTGCGCGCCGGGTTCAAAGTCCAGCGTGGCGGGTCGCTGGCTGGGGTGCCAAGTCGCCAGTAAATAGTCAGCGCGCAGTCGCACAAAGGCGCTGTAGCGCGAACGCATCAGCGACTCGGCATCGGGCACGGGCGTGGCGCTGTCCAAGTAGCGACCACAGCAATCGGCATCAGCCAGCGGGCGGCGCTTGGCATCAGTGCGGCCACAGGGGCAAGCGAGCGTCATCCTTGCACCTCGCACCTGCATGAACACGACTTGGGTGGAGTGATGGGCATAAGGGCTCCTCTGGGATGGGTGATTGGATGTGGGGCCGATTTTGACTGACAGCCCAAGAGCTGGCGGCCATTGAACGCGACTCGCGTAGAGTCCCAGCTCTTGTTCTGTTGTTCACGCCTGTTCGAGTTCCCGCCATGTCCCACCTGCCCACTGAATTCCAACGCCTGTACCTCTCGCCCGCTGCCGCTGCCTCGGGCCAGCTCATTGACGACCAGGGGTTGACCCGTGCGCTGGTGCTGGAGGTCGGTGGCCCGGCGGATTGGGACTTGCTGGGGCAAGTCTGGCGCGGGGTGCAGACGGATTTGGAGTTGCCCGCGCCGGGTATTGCCGCCTCGGGCACGGATGGGATGCAGCTGTGGTTTTCGCTGGTTGCGCCGGTCACGCTGGCGCAGGGGCACGCCTTTGTCGACTTGCTGCGCCGCCGCTATCTGCCCGAAGTGCCCGCCCGCCGGGTGCGGCTGTGGCCCCGCATGGACGGGCAACACGCCCAGAGCGTCCCCGCGTTGATTGAAGAGACGGGCAATTGGTCGGCCTTTGTCGCGCCCGATTTAGCCCCGCTGTTTGCTGAAACGCCGTGGCTCGACATTGCGCCCGGCAACGATGGGCA
>CALMOI010000004.1 GCA_937871735.1 uncultured Comamonadaceae bacterium | reverse complement strand
CAAACCTCTCAGCCATCAAGGAAGCGATAACATCAAATCCAATGGCATGGGATTACATCGACTTAAAAGAAGGCACAAAGCTCGGGAAAATAATCCAAAATAAACCCGGTTTCTGGGATCAAATAATTATTAAAAATACAAAATTAGGCTTATGCAATGACTTATGCGTGAAAAACAAAGAATGTCGAAATAAAGATGAATGTACCTGCCAAATAACACCCGGCATTAGCAAAAAAATACTCGATCACATCATCGAGTATCTAAAAACTCACTCAACCCATGAAATGACAAAAAGAGCATCAACATCGCAGAATTTAGAAAACTGGTTTCACATAGGAGAGTTAATTTGCTCATGGGGAGCATCCTTTCCAAAAACAAGAAGTTAGCATCTAATTTCATAGTCAGAAATAAACAAAAGAACCCATGAACCAATTCAAACTTTTTGCCTTCATCACCGCCAGCGTTGTTTATCTGGCGGGCTGCATCAGCTTGCCGACGTTGACGCCGTCCACCACGGCGGAGACTGCGCCAGCCAGCGCGCCCGCCGCCGCCTCACCCGTTGCGCCCGCATCGGCGGTGGCGTCTGTTGCCTCGCCAGCCAAATCGGCCAGCTCGTCGAGTTTGTTGCCCAACACGCCTTTGGTCGGCGGTGACCGTGACGCGCACGGCTGCATCGGCTCGGCGGGTTACTCGTGGTGCGAGCGCACGCAGCAGTGCGAGCGGCCTTGGAAGCTGGCCGCCGCCAATGCGTTTGAGCTGTCTAAAGCCAGCTTTGAAAAGTTCTGCAAGCCCAAATAGCCCTCAGTCCGCCTCAGTGACCAGCCGGGCGGCGGCTTGCGTACGCAACCCTTCCAGAAAATCAACCAGTCGCTGAGTTTCGGCTTGCGGGTTGCGGAACCAGTCGGTTGACCAAATGCGCCAGATGCGTCCGCGCCAGCCCAGACTTTCCAAAATTTCTTGGCGGATGCGATCGCGGTCGCGCACCGACACGCCGCTGTGGTACGCCGCGCCGTCGCACTCAATCGCGGCCAAGTAGCCCGACAAATGGCCGGGGTGGCGCACTGCCAAATCAATCCTAAAGCCCGCCACGCCCAGTTGCGGCGTGACTTCGTAGCCTTTGGTTTTCAGCACTTCCATCACGGCAATTTCAAAGTCGCTGTCAGGCGGCAGGCCGGTTTCGCGCTCCACGGGCAGCACGGCGGTGTCGGCATATTCCAAGTAATTGCGCAAGGCGCGAGTGCCTTCGGGCGTGCTGGCATCCACGGCGATGTCTTGCGGGCGCATGGAGCTGTATACCGCCACCGACTTGCGCGCCCGCGTGAACAGCACATTCAGCCGCCGCCAGCCGCCTTGCCGACTGATGGGACCGAAGTTTTGCCGCACCACGCTGGAGCCCGGCGGCTTGCCAAAGGTGGTTGAAATCATGATGCAGTCGCGCTCGTCGCCCTGCACGTTTTCCAGGTTTTTGACGAACAAGCCTCGGCCTTCAGCGTCCCAATGGGCTTTGAAGGCGGCGGCTTCGGGCAGCAGGCGCAGGCGCTCGTCGAGCATGTCGTCCAGCACATCGCGCTGCTTGATGTTGAGCGTGACGATGCCCAGCGAGTCGCCGGGTCGGTGCAGGATGTGCGCCACCACGGCATCCACCACGCGCTCGGCTTCGATCAGGTTCGTCTGGCCTTCGTACACGCCGTCAGCGATGTAGTGGTAGCGCAAGCCCAGCGTGTCGCTCTTGGCAAACGGCGACGGAAACAGCACCAGCTTGCTTTGGTAGAAGTGCTGGTTAGAGAACGCAATCAGCGATTCGTGGCGCGAGCGGTAGTGCCAACGCAGCGTGCGCACCGGCTGAAAGTGGCTGATGCACACCTCCAAGATGCTTTCAGCATCATTCGTGGCCAGCGCGGGGCTGTCAGCGTCGGGTTCGGCATCAGCGCGGGCAAAGAACGAGGTGGGCGGCAGTTGCTTGGGGTCGCCCACCACCACCAGTTGCGTGCCGCGTGCGATGGCTCCGATGGCTTGCTCGGGCCGCAACTGCGAGGCTTCGTCCATCACCACGATGTCAAAGTGCAATTGGCCGGGTTCCAAGAACTGCGCCACGGCTTGCGGCCCCATCATGAAGCAAGGTTTCAGCGCCTGAATGGCCGCGCCCGCCCGCTTGAGCATCTGCCGCACGCTGACACGCGGGCGCTGCTGCGGAATCAAGTGCTCTAGCAATTTGAGTTCGGTTTTGTCGTCCACGCGCGCGCCGTGTTTGCCAGACGGTGGCTCGCTGCGGGCCAAGCAGTCGCCCACAATTTGCTGGCCGCGCAATTGGATGATGTCGCGATCCAGCTGGGCAAATTCGGCGCGGATGGCGCTGTGGCGCAGGCCGCTGAACTGGCGCAGCGCCGGGTTGGCATCGAACACGCTGTGTGCCACCGAGGCGTAAAAGCGGTAGCCAAAGGCATCGACCAACTGTGCGGGCGGCACGGTGCCCGCCTCCAGCAGCAGTACGAAGGCTTCCAGCCCCAAATTGACCACGCTGGCGCGTGCGCCCACGTACTGCGTCCAAGGCAGCAAGCCGCCCAAGCTGTCGGCGGCGCGGCGGGTGCGCTGGGCCAGCGCCTGCGCATAGGCGGGCGTGGAAGGCTGCGCCGAATTGGCCCAAAGCGCCGCCTCAAACTGGCCGTAATGCGCCATCGCCTGCGCGAAAGCTGGCGCGTCTTGCCAGCCTTGGCGAATCGCGCTGATGGCGGCCACCAAGCGGTGATGCTTGTCTGCCCCGTCGGCGCTGCACAGGGCATTTTTGATGGGCGCGGGCAAGTTGGCCGAGGCGATGCGCAAGCCGTGCGCGTGCGTGGACAACGCCGTATCAAGCGGCGTTCGGCGGCCTGCAAAGTGCGCGCCCAGCAGCGCACTGGCGGCGGCGTGCTGATCGAGTTCGGCCTCTAGCGCGGGCAGTTCGTGGCGTTGGCCGATGGCGGCCAGCCCCGCATCAGCGCTGACATCGGGGCGGACA
>CALMOI010000003.1 GCA_937871735.1 uncultured Comamonadaceae bacterium | reverse complement strand
CCGTGGTGGCTGTGATGGGTTCGTCAAAGTACATGACTTTGATGACGCGCAGGTAGTAGAAAGCGCCAATCAGCGACATCATCACGGCAAACACGGCCAGACCAATGTCCACGGCTTGACCGGAAGCAATCAGTGCTTGCAACACCGCCAACTTGGCGTAGAAGCCAACCAGCGGGGGAATACCTGCCAGCGACAACATGCAAACAGCCATCACGCCAGCGTACAGCGGGCTACGCTGGTTCAAGCCAGCCAGATCAGCGATTTCTTCGCTTTCAAAGCCATCACGAGCCAGCAGCAAGATGACACCGAAGCTGGCCAAGGTGGTCAGCACGTAAGTCACCATGTAGAACATGGCCGAGCTGTAAGCGTTGGCAGCCGAGTTGGTATTGCCGTTGACCACGCCAGACATCAAACCGATCAGTACAAAACCCATTTGCGCGATGGTCGAGAAAGCCAACATGCGCTTGAGGTTGGTCTGGGCAATGGCTGCCAAGTTACCAATCAGCAAGGAGCCCACCGCCAGCACAGCCAGCATTTGCTGCCAATCGATGGCCAAAGGCAGCAAACCTTCTACCAGCAAGCGAATCGCGATGGCAAAAGCAGCCAGCTTGGGCGCACCACCAATGATCAGCGTGACAGCGGTGGGAGCACCTTGGTACACGTCAGGAATCCACATGTGGAACGGCACGGCACCCAGCTTGAATGCCAAGCCAGCCACCACGAACACCAAGCCAAACACCAGCACTTGATGCTTGATTTGACCGGAGGCCACCGCCTTGAACACCGCAGTGATGTCGAGCGTGCCGGTCGCACCGTACAGCATGGACAAGCCGTACAACAGGAAACCAGAAGCCATCGCGCCCAAGACGAAATACTTCATGGCAGCTTCAGTTGCCGTGGCGTTGTCACGGCGCAGGGCCACCAAAGCGTAGCTGGACAGGGTCAGCAATTCAAGACCGAGGTAAATCACCAAGAAGTTGTTGCCAGAAATCATCACTGAGATACCCAGCAATGAAAACAGACCCAAAGTGAACAACTCGCCACCACGCAACATGTCGCGGTCTGCGGCATAAGGGCGACCATAAATCAGGGTCACCATCATGGCGATGGAAGCAAAACACTTGAGCCAATCGCCCATCGTGTCGCTGATCACCATATTGCCAAACGCGTAAATGGTTTGACCACCTTGGGCGTAGAGCGCATTCATGGCCGCCACGACGCCCAGCGTTAACAAGGTCAACACGTAAGTGGTGGTGCGACGCGGCTGCTTCACGAACAGGTCGGCCAGCGCAATCAAACACGCCATGACCATCAACACGATTTCGGGATAAACCGCGATCCAACTGAGTTTGTCAATCATCTTCTGTTTCTCAATTCAGTTTGATCAATTGAGCTTAGAGAGCGCCACATGCTTGAGCAGCTCCGCTACCGAGGTGTCCATCACGTCTGTGAAGGGCTTGGGATAAATACCCATAGCAAGCACTGCAATCGCCAGCAAGGCCAGCATCACGAACTCGCGAGCATTGATGTCTTCCAGGGTGCGCACGTCGTCATTGGTCACCGGGCCCAAATAGACTCGCTTGAACATCCACAAGGTGTAAGCCGCGCCGAAGATCAGTGCCGTTGCCGCTGCAAAACCGATCCAGAAGTTGGCCTTGACCGCAGCCAAGATCACCATCCACTCGCCGACGAAACCAGCGGTACCCGGCAAACCGCAGTTGGCCATCGAGAACAACAAGGCAAACGCCGCAAACTTGGGCATGGTGTTGACCACGCCACCGTAGCTGGCAATTTGACGCGAGTGAACACGGTCATACAGCACACCGATGCTCAAGAACATGGCACCCGACACAAAGCCGTGGGCAATCATTTGCACCAAGCCACCGGAAACACCCAAGTCGTTGAAGACGAAGAAGCCCAGCGTCACGAAGCCCATGTGCGCCACGGACGAGTACGCCACCAACTTTTTCATGTCTTGCTGCACCATCGCGACCAAGCCCACGTAGACGACAGCCGTCAGGGACAAAGCGATCATCAGTCCCGACCATTCGCGGGCGGCATCAGGGGCAATCGGCAAGGAGAAGCGCAGGAAACCGTAGGCACCCAACTTCAGCATGATGGCTGCCAGCACGGCGGAACCACCCGTCGGCGCTTCCACGTGAACGTCAGGCAACCAAGTGTGCACCGGCCACATCGGCACTTTCACAGCAAAAGCGCTGAAGAAAGCGAAGAACAGCAAGGTCTGCACCGAGCCGGACAGCGGCAGCTTGTACCACACCGCCAGATCAAAGCTGCCACCGGACTTGGTGTAGAGGAACACCAGCGCAACCAGCATCAGCAAAGAGCCCAGCAGCGTGTAGAGGAAGAACTTGAACGCCGCGTAGATCTTGTTTGGGCCACCCCAGATACCGATGATCAGGTACATCGGGATCAAGGTTGCTTCAAAGAAGACATAGAACAGCATGCCGTCGATGGCGGCGAACACGCCGATCATCAAGCCGCTCAAAATCATGAACGCGCCCATGTACTGATTCACACGGCGGGTAATCACTTCCCAGCCAGCGATCACCACGATCACGTTGATGAATGCGGTCAGCAGCACGAACCACAAAGAGATGCCATCCACACCCAAGTGGTAGTTGACATTGAAGCGTTCAATCCAAACGCTTTTCTCGACAAACTGCATCGCAGCTGTTCCCAGCTGGAAGCCACCGTAGAGCGGCAAGGTCACCAAAAAGCTGACCACCGCACCCACCAAGGCCAGCCAGCGCACTGCACCGGCATGCTCGTCACGACCGAGCGCCAGAAGCACGACACCAAACAAAATCGGTGTCCAAATCGCAAGGCTCAACAAACCCATCTTCTTGTTCCCCTTACTTGTTGAGCCAGACGAAGTACGTCATCAGCGCAAATACACCCAAAATCATGACCAAGGCGTACTGGTAGAGGAAACCGGTTTGGAACCGGCGAACCACACCCGACACCCAGCCGACGAGCTTCCATGAGCCATTGACCAGCAGCCCATCGATCACGGCTTGATCGCCACCCTTCCACAAACCCACACCCAGTGCGCGGGCACCGCGTGCCAAGATGTTTTCGTTGATCCAATCCAAGTAGTACTTGTTTTCGAGCAACGTGTAGATCGGCTGTACGCGAGCCTTGATGCCTGCGGGCAAAGCAGGATTGATCATGTACATGTAGTAAGAAGTCGCCACGCCTGCCAGAGCCAACCAGAACGGCAGTGTGCTGAAAGCATGCAAAGCCATTGCCAACGGGCCGTGGAATTCCTTGGTCAGCTCCTCCATAGCGGGGTGCTTTTCAAGATCAATGAAGATCACGTTCTTGAAGAACTGACCGAACAGCATGGGCTCAATGCTCAAGAAGCCAATCACCACCGAGGGGATTGCCAGCAAAACCAGCGGCAGCGTGACCACCCAAGGAGATTCGTGCGGCTCATGGTGGCTGTCATGGTGACCGTGGTCGTCATGATGGTCATCGTGGTGTGCATCTGGGTTCTGGTCATAGCGCTCTTTGCCATGGAACACCAAGAAGTACATGCGGAACGAGTAGAAGGCTGTCACGAACACACCGGCCAGCACAGCGAAGTTGGCGAAACCAGCAGCAGGCAAATGGCTCAGATGCACAGCTTCGATGATGCTGTCCTTGGAATAGAAGCCGGCAAACAGCGGCGTACCAATCAGCGCCAAAGAACCCAGCAGCGAAGTGATCCAAGTGATGGGCATGTACTTGCGCACGCCACCCATCCAGCGAATGTCTTGGTTGTGATGCATACCCATGATGACCGAGCCCGCACCCAAGAACAATAGGGCTTTGAAGAATGCATGGGTCATCAAGTGGAACACGGCCACCGAGTAAGCCGATGCACCCAAAGCCACCGTCATGTAACCCAGCTGGGACAGCGTGGAGTACGCAACCACACGTTTGATGTCGTTCTGAATGATGCCCAAGAAGCCCATGAACAGCGCGGTAATAGAACCAATCACCATGATGAAGTTCAAGGCGGTTTCGCTGAGTTCAAACAGCGGCGACATGCGCGACACCATGAAGATACCAGCAGTCACCATGGTGGCAGCGTGAATCAAGGCGGAGATGGGGGTCGGGCCTTCCATCGAGTCAGGCAACCACACATGCAGCGGGAACTGTGCCGACTTGCCCATCGCACCAACAAACAAGCAGATACAGATCACTGTGATCAGCATCCAATGTGTGCCAGGGAAGCTCAACTTGCCCAGCTCTTCAGCCTTCGCAAAAATCTCAGCGTAGTTCATCGTGCCTGCGTAGGCAGCGATCAAGCCAATCCCTAAGATGAAGCCGAAGTCACCGACACGGTTGACCAAGAAGGCCTTCATGTTGGCAAAAATTGCCGTTGGCTTGTTGAACCAGAAACCGATCAACAAGTAAGACACCAAGCCCACTGCTTCCCAACCGAAGAACAGCTGCAGCAGGTTGTTGCTCATCACCAGCATCAGCATGGAGAAGG
>CALMOI010000002.1 GCA_937871735.1 uncultured Comamonadaceae bacterium | reverse complement strand
AGATCCGCAGGGCAATCAGTTCGGCATCTTGACCGCTGAAGCTGGCAAGCGCGCTTACTTCCGCCAAAAGCGTGATGGCGTGGACGAGTACATCGAAGGCGAAGCCGAGCGCATCGAATACGACGGCCAAGCCGACACCGTGCGCTTTTTGCGCCGGGCCGAGTTGCGCCGTTACCACGGTACGACATTGGGCGATGAGATCACCGGCAGCTTGATCGTCTACGACAACAAAACCGATGCCTTCAGCGTCGACGGCGTGGCGAACGCCAACACCAGCACCAATTCCGCCGCCAAGCCAGGCCGCGTGCGTGCCATGCTGACCCCACGTCCGACCGAAGAAGCCGCTCCCGCCAACGTGCCCAAGCTGCGTTCCAGCCCCGCTTTGAGCGGAGACCGCAAGTGAGCGAGGTGCTGACGCCCCTCGAACCAGCGGCTGCGGCCCCGGTGCAAGCGTCCACCAGTCGGCTGGAGGTGTCGCACCTGCGCAAAGCCTACGGCAAGCGTCAGGTGGTGAAAGACGTGTCGCTGACGGTGCTCAACGGCGAAGTCGTCGGGCTGCTCGGCCCCAACGGCGCGGGCAAAACCACTTCGTTTTACATGATCGTCGGCTTGGTGCGGCCCGATGCGGGGCAAATCACCATCGACGGCCAGCGCGTTGAGCACATGCCCATCCACCGCCGCGCGCGCTTGGGGCTGTCGTACTTGCCGCAAGAAGCCTCTATTTTTCGCAAACTCACCGTCGCTGAAAACGTGCGCGCTGTGCTCGAATTGCAGCACGACGCGCAAGGCCGCCCGCTGACCCATGACGTGATTGAGCAGCGCCTGACCGACTTGCTGCACGAGTTGCGCGTCGAAGGGCTGCGCGACGCGCCCGCCGTGGCGCTGTCTGGCGGCGAGCGTCGCCGAGTTGAAATTGCCCGCGCTTTGGCCACGCAACCACGCTTTATCTTGCTGGACGAGCCTTTTGCCGGTATCGACCCGATTGCGGTGATTGAAATTCAACGCATCATCGGTTTTTTGAAGTCACGCGGCATCGGCGTGCTCATCACCGACCACAACGTGCGCGAAACCTTGGGCATCTGCGACCACGCCTTCATCATCAGCGATGGTCAATTGCTGGCCCAAGGCACACCGGACGACATCGTGGCCAACGCCGAGGTACGCCGTGTGTACCTGGGTGAACACTTTCGCATGTGATGAAACAAGGTCTCTCGCTTCGCGTTTCCCAACATCTGGCACTGACACCGCAGTTGCAACAGTCGATTCGGTTGCTGCAACTCTCGACTCTGGAACTGAGCCAAGAAGTCGATCAGATGTTGGACGAAAACCCCTTCCTCGAACTCAATGCCGACGAAGCCCCGCGCGAAGAATTCGGCCTGGCGCAGTCCGACACCCCGGTGCGCCGCGATGATTTGGAAGCGGAGGGCAGCTTAAGCAGCGCCCCCAGCGAGTCCAGCAGCAGCAGCGAAGTCGTTGTGGACACCGCCGCTGACAACACCGCCGAATTGGGCGACTCCGCCTTGCCCGACAGCTGGGACGGCGACGGCACCACCGACATGGCTCCCGACGACAGCGAATGGGGCGGCGACGCCCCCGCACGTCAAAACAACTTGGGCGACGACGAGCAAGCCGATGCCACCGAACTGGCGCGCAGCCAAGAATCGCTGACCAGCTTTTTGCATCGTCAAGCCTTGGGTTTGCGGTTGTCAGAGATCGACCAAGCGGCGTTGCGCTTTTTGATCGAGTCGCTGAACGACGACGGCTACCTTGAAGAATCGCTGGCCGAGCTGGCCGCCGGTCTGGCCGCTGATGATTTGGACGAGCAAGAAGAGCTAGTCCACCGCTTTACCGTGGCGCTGGGCCTGCTGCAATCGCTGGAGCCGGTCGGCGTGGGCGCGCGCAATTTGGCCGAGTGCCTGAGCCTGCAACTGCGGGCGCTGCAAGCTTTGCAAGAAGACGAGCCTGACGCTGATCAAGCCCCCGTGCTGGCCGCCGCGCTGAGCATTTGCAAGCAGCCGATGGAGCTGCTGGCCCGCCGCGACATCAAACGCCTGACGCAGTTGTGTACCTGCCAAGGCGGTGAAGCCACCATCCGCGCCGCCATTGGCTTGATTGGCCGCTTAGAGCCCAAACTCGGCCGCCGCTTTGTGGATGTGGAGCGCAACGTGGTCGTGCCCGATGTGCTGGTGGTGAAAGTGGGGCGCGGCACGCAGCAAAAATTCACGGTGCGTTTGAACCCCGATGTCATGCCCAAACTGCGCGTACACGACATCTACGCCGGGGCGCTGCGCCAGTACAAGGGCGAAGGCAGCCAAGGTTTGCAGCAGCGGTTGCAAGAGGCGCGCTGGTTCATCAAGAACATTCAGCAGCGCTTTGACACCATCTTGCGCGTCTCCAGCGCCATCGTGGAGCGGCAAAAAAGCTTCTTCATTCACGGCGAGTTGGCGATGCGCCCCTTGGTGCTGCGCGAAATTGCCGACGAGCTGGGCCTGCACGAGTCGACCATCAGCCGCGTGACCACGGCCAAGTACATGTCCACGCCCTACGGCACCTTTGAGTTGAAGTACTTTTTCGGCTCGGGCTTGGGCACTGAAACCGGCGGCAATGCGTCCAGCACGGCTGTGCGGGCGTTGATCAAGCAGTTCGTGGCGTCGGAAAGCCCGAACAAGCCGCTGTCGGACAGCCAAATTTCCGAAATGCTCAAAGAGCAGGGCATCGAATGCGCGCGTCGCACCGTTGCCAAATACCGCGAGGCGCTCAAAATTGCGCCCGCCAACCTGCGCAAGGCACTGTAAGCGTTGCCTGCGCCAGCCGACAGGCTGCACCGGGGGCCGCACCGCGCCCCCAGAAAAGAGAATCTGTGAACCAACTGCAACTGTTTTTGCCCTGCGCCGCTGGCGTGGAAGAATTTCTGGCCGACGAAGTCCACCGCCTCACTGGCCTGCAAGGACAAGACCTGCTGACGGCGCGGGGCGGCGTGATGGCGCGGGCCTCGTGGCGCGATGCCATGCTGCTCAATCTGCACTGCCGTCTCGCCCAGCGCGTGCTGGTGCAACTGTCGTACACGCCGTACCGCAGCGAGCGCGATCTGTACGAAGCCGCCAGCAACGTGGCCTGGGAAATCTGGTTCACCACCCGCCAGAGCTTCAAAATTGAAGTCACTGCCCAGCACAGTCCGCTGCAAAGCCTGAACTTTGCCGCGCTCAAGATCAAAGACGCGATTGCCGACCGCTTCCGCCACAAAACCGGCGTGCGCCCGGACGTGAACACCCAGTGGCCCGACGTGCGCATCTACGCCCACCTGACCACCGACACCGCCACGCTGTACATCGACACCTCGGGCGACCCGCTGTTCAAACGCGGCTGGCGCGAAGACAACGGCGACGCGCCGCTCAAAGAAACCTTCGCCGCCGCCCTGATTGCCGCCC
>CALMOI010000001.1 GCA_937871735.1 uncultured Comamonadaceae bacterium | reverse complement strand
CGTCGCGGTAGATCAGTCCCATCCCTTAAGGGATGGGACTGATCTACCGCGACGGGCAGCTTCACTTCGGCGAGAGCCAGCTGCTCCCGCTCGCCTCGCTTTGCCGCCAGCGCGGTCGGCACCACGCCGCAACTGCAAGGCAAGACGCTGGAAGGCAAGCCCTTCAACTTGGCCGAACAGCGCGGCAAGGTCACGCTGGTGCTGTTTTGGTCTACCGATTGCGCCGTGTGCCGCGACAAGATGCCCGAGCTGCGCGCCAATGCGCAGGGCTGGAAGGGGCAGCCGTTCAAGCTGGTCACGGTCAGCTTAGACCGCAAGCTGCAAGACACCGCTGACTACGAGCGCCTGGTCGCCAAAGTGGTCAACAAAGACCAACGCCTGCTGGCGCTGTGGGCGGGCGATGCCAGCTACCAAAGCACGCTGGCGCGCCCCAGCCATTTGCCCGCCGCTTACCTGCTGGACAAGTCGGGCCGGGTGGTAGAGCAGTACAGCGGCCGCATCCCGCCCGAGGCGTGGGATCGCATTTCAGACCTGCTCTGAAAAATTTTGCAGATTTTTTCAGCCACGCTGTAAGAACTCGCTGATTGCACAGACCAAGCCCTAACCAGTCTGAAACGTGGTGCTCACTGAGAATCACAGCCCCAGATGGTTTGCCTTCAACCCCTTGTTTTTAACTTTATTTTTCAGGAGTTTCACCATGAACCAACGCGCCATGATCGCCGCCGCTGCCACTTCGTTGATGTCTTTGGCCATGTTCGCCACCCCCGCTTTCGCGGCTGACAGCATGGAAAAAGACTCGATGGCCAAGGACAGCATGGCCAAAGAAAAGTGCTTTGGCATTGCCAAGGCCGGTCAAAACGACTGCGCCAGCACCACGGGTGTCCACAGCTGCGCCGGCCAGTCCAAAATGGACATGGACAAGGCCGAGTGGAAGTACGTCGCCAAAGGCACTTGCGAAAAGATGGGCGGTATGATGAAGGCTCCCGCCAAGATGAAGAGCTGAACCCCAGCGCCCAGAGTCATCATGCTGCTGACCGCCCCTCTTGCCCACGGCCCCGCCTGCGACACGCCAGTCGTGGGCATAGGGTGGCGGCATCCGCATTACGCCGAGCTGCTGCACACGCGCCCGGCGCTCGGCTTCATTGAAGTCCATTCCGAGAATTTTTTCGCCCCCGGTGGTGCCGCCTTGGCGGTGCTGCGGCAGGGACGCGAACACTATCCCGTCAGCTTGCATGGCGTGGGTTTGTCACTGGGCTCCGCCTTGGGTGTGGATGAGCAACACCTGTCGCAACTGGCGCGGCTGGTGCAAGAAATCGAGCCCGTGCACGTCAGTGACCACGCCAGTTTTGCCCGTGCGCCCTTGCCGGGTCACGCGCAACCGATACATGCCGCCGACCTGCTGCCCGTGGCCTGCACCCACGAAGCCCTCACGGTGATGTGCGCCAACGTGCAGCGGGTGCAAGAGCGTTTGCAGCGCCCCATTGCGGTCGAAAACCTGTCCGCCTACCTGGAATGGGCGCACGCAGATCTGCCCGAAGCCGAATTCTTGGCTGCGCTGGCGCAACGCACTGGCTGCCAACTGCTGGTGGACGTGAACAACCTCTACGTCAACGCACAAAACACCCGCCTGCGCAGCGGCCCGTCAGGCGATGCAGACGCTGACCGCGCCGCCGCCTTAGCCCAATGTCGCGCTTGGATCAACACCCTGCCCGCCGCCAGCGTGGCCGAGCTGCATCTGGCGGGCCACGCGCATCTGGGTAACATCGTGATCGACGACCACGGCAGCCGCGTCTGCCCCGAGGTTTGGACGCTGTACCAGCACGCCATCAGCCGCTGGGGCGCGGTGCCGACCTTGATCGAATGGGACACCGATGTGCCGCCCCTGTCCGTGCTGCTGGACGAAGCCGCCCAAGCACGCCATTGGATGATGCAATGCAGCCGCGCCACGCTGGGGGCCGCATCATGAGCACCTCACTGCTGATGCAGCAACAAACCCTGCTCCAAGCCCTGTGGGCGCAAGCGCACACGCTGCCCGAATGGAGTCAAACATCTGCCGAGGTGTCAGTCTCGCCGCAGAACCCAACACCGGCAGAAGCCACCTTGGCCTCCATGATGCACCCCGCCTGGGAGCGCGGTTTGAGCGCCTACCGTACCAACGGCTACGCCTTGGCCGAACGCGCCCTGCAAGCCACCTACCCCGTGCTGGCCGAGTTGATCGGCAGCGACAGTTTTGCCACCTTGGCGCGGCATTTTTGGCTGCGCCATCCGCCCGAAGTGGGCGACTTGGCGTGTTGGGGCGCGCTCCTGCCTGACTTCGTGGCCCGTGACCCGCAATTGCTTGAAGTGCCGTATCTGGCCGATGTGGCTCGCGTGGAATGGGCCTTGCACCGCGCCGCCAGCGCGCCCGATGCCAGCGCCCAGCCCACCAGCTTTGCGTTGCTGAGTCAACACGAACCCGATGCCATCACGCTGCGCCTGCCGCCCGCCACCGCGCTGCGCGACAGTGCATGGCCGGTGGTCAGCCTGATCCAAGCGCACACCGAACATGCGCCATCGCTCGACGAGGTGGCCGCCAAGCTGCAAGCCCAGCACAGCGAAACCGCCTTGGTCTGGCGGCAGGGCTTGCGCCCCAACGTGGCCGCTTGCACGCCCGCCCAAGCTGCACTGCTGCACGCCCTGCTCCACGGCCAATCGCTGCTGGCGGCGCTGGACGCGGCCTTGGCTGCGGAGGCCGACTTTGACTTCACCCTGTGGCTGAACCGCGCAGTGCCCCAAGGGCTGGTGCTGGGCGTGGCCCTGTTGCACTGACGCATCCACTCACACACTGAGCGAGCTTTGTATGTCCCTGCGTATCGCAATCCGTAGCTGTCTGTTGCTGGCCGAACTCGGCACCAAGGGACTGAACCACCTGCAACCACTGCTGGCCGTGCTGGCTCGGGCGCATGTGGCGCAAGCGTTTTTCTTGTCCGGCCTGACCAAAATCCGCGACTGGGAAACGACCTTGGCCCTGTTCAATGACGAATACCACGTCCCACTGCTGCCGCCCACTTTGGCGGCATGGATGGGCACGGGCGGCGAATTGGTACTGCCCGTGCTGCTGATGCTGGGCGTGGGCGGACGCTTTGCGCCGCTGGGCCTGTCGGTGATGAACGTGGTGGCAGTGCTGAGTCTGAGCGAGATTGCCCCCGCCGCACTGCAACAGCACATCACATGGGGCGTGCTGCTGGCAGGTTTAGCGGTGTTCGGCACCGGGCCGTGGACGCTGGACAACTGGCTACTCAAGCCCTGGTTGCGCCGCACCCTCACTTGATGCAGACGGATCGCACCTGCTTCAAATCGGTCAAGCCCTGCATGATTTTTTCCATGCCATCCATCTTCAAGGTGCGCATGCCACTTTCCAGGCCGGTGGCAAACAGCGTTGCTACCCGCGCCCGCTCTTGAATTTGGCGCTTGAGCAAATCGTCGGCAATCAACAACTCGTGCAAGCCGATGCGGCCTTTGTAGCCCGTTTGATGGCACTTGTCGCAGCCCACGGCGCGGTAAAAACGCAACTGGCCGTCTTGGGCATAAAGCCGATGCCAACTGCTGAGCAGCGCTTGCGCCTCGCCACCCGGATCGGCTTGCCACGCGGCGGTTTGCGACAGCTCTTGCGCGTACTCGGTCATGAACAGGCGCAGCTCGGCGGGGTCGGGCACATAAGCCTCTTTGCACGCGCACAGCTTGCGTGCCAGCCGCTGCGCCAAAATGCCCAGCAGCGCATCAGCAAAATTGAACGGATCCATGCCCATGTCCAGCAAGCGCAAGATGGATTCGGGCGCGGAGTTGGTATGCAGCGTAGAAAAAACCAAGTGCCCGGTGAGCGAGGCCTCCACGCCCATGCTCACGGTTTCCTTGTCGCGCGACTCGCCCACCATGATCACGTCCGGGTCGGCACGCAAAAATGCGCGCATCACCAGCGCAAAGTCGATACCCGCCTTCTTGTTGATTTGCACTTGGCGCAGACCTTTTTGGGTGATTTCCACCGGGTCTTCAGCCGTCCAGATTTTGGTCTCCGAGGTGTTCAGGAACTTCAAAATCGAATGCAACGTGGTGGTTTTGCCCGAACCCGTCGGCCCACACACGTAAAACAAGCCATAAGGCTTGCTGATGGTGGCTTCCAAACGCTCGCGGTTGTGCTGAGTCAGGCCCAACTTTTCCAGCGGAATTGGCTCGCCTGCGGCCAAGATCCGCATCACCACATCTTCCACGCCGCCCGCTGACGGAATGGTAGCCACGCGCAACTCTATGTCGAGCGGGCCGTATTTCTTGAATTTGATTTTGCCGTCTTGCGGTCTGCGCTTTTCGGAGATGTCCAAATCGCACATGATTTTCAGCCGCGTCACCATCGCTGACCGAAACTGCGCGGGCACTTCAATGTAGGGAATGAGCGCGCCATCAATGCGAAAGCGAATACCAATTTTCCCCTTGCCCGGCATCGGCTCCACGTGAATGTCAGACGCACCTTGGTGGTACGCATCGACGATCACTTTGTTCACCAACTTGACCAGCTCGTTGTCAGCGGCAGCGGATTCCATCAGCACTTCGTCAGCAGCATCAGCGTCGCCATCGTTGCGCATGTCGGCGAGCATCTCGTCGATGGTGCTGGTGCTACCGCCATCGCCGCCGTAGAGCTGGGCCACGGTTTCGTCAAACTCAGTTTGGGTGGTGACGCAGTAAACAAACTTGCTGATCTGCGGAAACAACTGGGGCAACAGGCGCGATTGCTGCACCGCCTCAGGGTCAATGCACATCACCAACAAGCCCTCCGGCGAGTCTTCCAGCGGAATCCAACCTTGGTTGGTCACAAATTCACGCTTCACACGCCCATGCAAGGCTTCGGACCGGATGCGTCCAGAGTCAAAACCCACGTAACGCACGCTAAAAAAGCGCGCCAGCGACGGGCCAATTTGCGCGGGCCGCAGCTCCAAACGATTCATCAGCAACTGCTCTAGCGATTGCTGGGCTTGGCGAGCGCTGGTCATGCAGTCTTGCAGCTCTTCAAAACTCAGCAATCCAGCACTGATCAGGCCGTCGTACTTGGTCGCGCGTCCCGGTGCGGGCGAGGCAGCAGGAGGCGCAGGCCGGGTGCGCTGGTGTATGGCCACGGCCAACGTGGCGCACAACTGCTGCGCACCCTCCACGTCCAGCGAGCTGAAAGCTTGATTGGCTTTATTGTTGATAATTTGCAGCACACCCAGCAGCACCTCGCCATCAATGATGGGCACCACCAACATTTGTCGGGTGCGATAACCCGTGCGGCGATCAACCTCTTGCAGAAAACTCAATTGAGGATCAATTCGCGCTAATGCTGCTTCGTCGTACACATCAGGCAAATTCAGAACTTGGCGCTGGGTCGCCACATAACCTGCAATGCTGTGAGAGTTAATCGGCAAATGCAGTTCTTTACTGCTATTGAGCCCAGTTTTTACCTTGGAAACGATCGCACTGCCGTCAGCATTC
Organism: uncultured Comamonadaceae bacterium; assembly: GCA_937871735.1. Lineage (GTDB taxonomy): Bacteria > Pseudomonadota > Gammaproteobacteria > Burkholderiales > Burkholderiaceae_C > CALMOI01. The sequence continues at coordinate 374 of CALMOI010000001.1, read as the reverse complement.
AACGTATACAAAGTGAGCCGATCGGCATTGAACAGCCAGCAAATATCTTGGCTGACATCCATCATCAACCGATCCAGATTTTCTGTCTTATGAATCCGAGTGGTAACTTGCTGCAAGCGGCGATAAAACAGCAGCTCAAATGAAAACCCATGCTCACTGGAAGTTGCATTGGGTTGAACGCTGTGAGAAAAAGCCGAATCAGACCCCGATGGCGACATCAAAGACTCCAAAGATAGAAGCCAGCACCCAATGTGAGAGCATTAAGCTGCTTTAAGCTCGGCCAAACTGCGTGCCGCATTGCGAGTATCCAAAATCACTTTACCTAAATTGGCCGCAGGGCTGGCTGCCACAGCCAATACACCACAACTACCAGC